>JAOUET010000094.1 GCA_029858605.1 Coriobacteriia bacterium
TGCTATCATGCCGCAGGGCCGACGGCCCGGTGCACCTGTGCGGCCCGCTAGCTGTTGCCATGTATCGGTGCTTTCTTTGATGAAATGGGTCTGCCTGACACAGGAGGGACTGTGCGAGTACTAGTCACTGGAGGAGCGGGCTTCATAGGATCCCACCTTGCCGATCGTCTCATCGCGCGTGGGGACGAAGTCATCGTCATCGACAATCTGGAAACGGGCATTGCTGGCAATCTGCCCGACACCGCTTCACTCCAGTTCTACAGGGCATCGATAGCCGACCGGGATGTTGTCAGGAGTGTGGCGGAGTCCCACCGCCCGACGGTGTGCGTGCACGCAGCCGCCACATACAAGGACCCGGAGGACTGGTCTGGCGCCACACGCACGAACGTCCTCGGAACCCACAACGTTGTGCAGGCTGCCGCAGAATGTGGCTGCCGCCGCCTCATCTACCTGCAGACCTCGTTGTGCTACGGTCCGTCGCCGGCCGCCCTCCCCATTCCGTTGGATGCCAGGCTGGACCCGCGGGGTGCCTACGCAGCAACGAAGACAATCGGGGAGGAACTGGTCAGGTTGTTTTCGAGGCAGTGGATGAGTCTGCGTCTCGCGAACATCTACGGGCCTCGCAGCCTCTCCGGCCCTGTCCCGAACTTCTACGTTCGAATCAAGGCGGGTCAGAAGGTATACGTGGCAGACACAAGGCGTGACTTCGTCTTCATTGACGACCTGGTTGAACTGCTCGAAATGGCAGTCGACTCGCGGGAGGTGGGACTGTACCACGCGTCTTCCGGATACGACATCGGGATAGGCGAGTTGTACGAGACGGTTGCAGACGAACTCGGAGCCGAGCCGACGGGGACTATCGTGCCAAGGGACACCGAGGATGTGGCCGCCCTACGCCTTGACCCAGAGAAGACCCGGCGCACATTCGACTGGCACCCATCAACACCGCTTGGCGAAGGGGTGCACGCCGCGATCCAATACTACTCGGCACATGATGTCCAAACAGTCTACAGCCATCTCACCAGACCATATTGGAGTACCGGGGCCGATTAGTGTTCATGTTTGCCTCTGTGCCACACGCGATCCAACGATGACCCCGGCTTCTCGAAATGCCGATGTTCGACGTCTGCGTTCAGGGTCGCAAGCACCGGACGCGGGCCGCGCCGTAGTTATTGTTCGGCCAGTAGACCTCGTTGCTGGCGGAGCGCTTCTGGCTCACCAGCGCGTCGATGTTCTCCTGCTCGGCCCATACCACTTCGTACGGAACCTGAGGCTCGTCGTCGCTCACTCACTCACCCCTGCCCCGAAGCCCGTGCGAGATGTCTTGAAACCCTACCGGCACAGCATTCTATCGAGCCACTCCCGCAGCCCCGGCCCGAACTCCTCGGTCTCTAGGGCGAGCGCGATGTTCGCCTCCAGCCACGAGAGTACGTTGCCGGTATCGTACCCTTCGCAGTCCATTACCACCGCGTGTACTGGCTCTTCCCTGAGAACCTCCCGCAACGCATCCGTCAGCTGTATCTCCCCACCTCGGCCAGGCTCTACGTCCGGCAGCACGTCCATGACCGCCTTCGAGCACAGATACCTGCCGAAGATGGCGTAGTTGCTGGGCGCCTCGTTTGCGGGCGGCTTCTCCACCAGGTCGGAGAGCTCCCACACACCCGGCTCGACCTCGCGCCCTCCGATGACGCCGTAGCGGCTGACGAACTCGCGGGGCACCTCTTGCACGGCGATGACGGAACCACCGTACTTCTCGTGTACGGCGGTAAGCTTCGGCAGACAGTCGTTGCCCGGGACGAGCACGTCACCGAGCATCACGAAGAACGGCTCGCCCGCCGTGAACGGCGCGCCACACAGCACCGCGTGGCCCAGACCTTTGGGCCGCTTCTGTCGAACGTAGAAGACATCTGCGATGTCGGAGATCTTGCGAACCTCACGGAGTTTCGCAGCGTTTCCCGAGCGCTCGAGCAGGTCCTCGAGTTCGACCGAGCGATCGAAGTGGTCCTCGATAGCTCGCTTCCCTCGACCGGTGACGATGAGGATGTCCTCGGCGCCGCCCGCAACGGCCTCTTCGACAACGTATTGGATGACCGGCTTGTCTACGACGGGAAGCATCTCTTTGGGCTGCGACTTGGTCACCGGCAGGAACCTGGTGCCCAGGCCGGCAGCAGGGATGATGGCTTTCATTGGGACGCGTCCTCTCGTTCAATCTGTTCGAGAATGCCCGCGATCTGCTCGCGCAAGACCGGGATATCCCGCACTACGACCTCCCAGACTACATCAAGATCGATGTCGACGTAGTCGTGAACCATTCGATTGCGCATGCCGGTCAGAGCCGCCCATCGGACTTCCGGATGCGCGGCCCGAATCTCATCTGGAACGTGAGCGGCCGCTTCCCCGATGACCTGAATCTGATAGAAGCACCAGACCTGAAGCATCTCGTCAGATTCGACCGCTCTCCTATCTGCGGGCTTGCGCTCGAGGATCTTGTCAGCGGCCTCGATCATGCCGAGCAGCCGGAGTCTCGGCTCACGGACCGCGCTCACAGCGGCACCGCCTCACTCATCACTCGGTCGCGGATCAGCGGCTTGACGCTGCGCGCCATCACGACGTCGACCTTCCCGCCGATAATCCGCTCCATCTCGACGTTGAACTCGCTCAAGTCGAGCAGCGACGCGTGCGGCTTCGGATCCACGAGAATGTCAACGTCGCTGTCCTTGCGGGCATCGCCGCGAGCCACTGAGCCGAACACGCGCACGTTCTCCACGCGGCAACGCTCCGCGGCTTCTAGGATCTCCGCGCGGTGCCCGCGCAGCAGAGCCCACACGCGTTCGCACGGCGTACGCGTGTCCGGGGGCGCATCGGGTGTTGTGGCGACGGCCGCTCCTCCGTACGCCGCGTGCTCTTCGGCAGCCAGGAGCCCCCGTGTCGCGGGCCGCGCGTTCGCTGCCACGAGCGCCTCGACCGCCTCCTCGGGCACGCGCGTGACGCGCTCGGAGAAGCGCACGTGCGGAAGCCGGCCTTCGGCAATCCAGGCATAGACCGTGCGCGGCGAGACGTTCAGGCGCGCCGCGACCTGCTTGGGTGTCAGCAACGTGTCCATGGCATGAGGTTACTGCGCTTGTTGCGCTTATTGCAAGCTGGTGCGCTAGTCGCATGCGCGACGCGGTGGCGTTCGCCGCGCCGGGGCGATTCGCTCGATCGCGCTGCTCCGCGTGCGCCGGGCCTACTTCAGCGCATTCGCAATCGCGGTCTTCACGCCCGCCGTGACGCTGAACTCCCCGCCGAAGACGTAGCAGTCGAGTACTTGCGCCTTGTACGTCAGCAACCAGTTCTTCGTGGCGGTCGTGAGCACGCTGCCGTCCGTGAGGAGTAGCACGCCACCCCTCCTGCCGACGAAGGCCCCGCCGGTGAGCGCGTCGGGCAGCTTCGCCGCGATTCCGACCGTTTGCCGATTGAGCCAGCCGACACCGACGGCGCCGTTCGCTATCGCGATCGCCGTGTCGTAGCGCGACCGCCCGGACCAGCGGGTCGCCCCGAGGGTCGAGCGGACCGACTCCGACACCGTGTACTTGCCGCCGCCGACGATGCGTGTCGGAGGATTGCCGAGGTCGGAGATCGCAGCCGTGGTCGCTGCTGGAATGCTGTCGGCCTTCACCAGCAGGATCGGCGCTCCCTGCGCCGCAGCGATGGGAGAGAGCGCGAGCGCGTCGAAGAACTTCGTTGAGTCCGCGCCGTTGGCGAAGAGCACGATATCGGGAAGCGTCTTGTCCGGGTCCGCGGCCGCCACGCTCTTCATCCGCTTTGCGATCGCGCGCGCCAGATCGTATCGGCCGCCGGTGGCAAGCAGTCGCTCGCTGGCGACGTTGGCCGCGCCCACATAGCTCTTGATCTCGCCGATGCGCGCATCCGGAACAGAAACCGGACCGCCGACGACATGCAACGTCACCGGCCCGTTTGCGTCCACTATCTGCTTGATGGCGACCTTGACTTCCTGAGGAGTCGGCTTCGAAGCGCCCACCAGGAACATCGGGGCGTCGTACGCCCAGCAAAGACCGGAGGCCGCGAGCGGATCGGCCGCGGCCCGGTCGTCTCCGCTCGCGATGACGACATCCGTCACGTCCGTCCATGCCGGGAATGATTCCTCGGCTATGGCGACCGCCGTCGAGTACCGCGTGCGGTCCGAGAGGCGCTCGGTGGCAGGAGGCACGTACTCGTGGTAGCCCATGTCGTATCCGGCGCCACCGACACCGTCGCCGTCCACGGGACGCGCCGTGCCGAAGAAGTCGACCGGGGCCGAGTGTGTGCCGTCACCCGAGTCGATGCAGGGTGAGCCGCCACCTAGTCGACCGTCACCGCCGAGCGGGTTGGCGAACCCAGGGTTGCCGTGGATCACGCCGGTCCCACTCGCGGTGACGTCGTAGACGCAGCTGTATTCGAGCCGGTCCGCGTTGACGACGTCCGCTGGCGAGCCGGGATTCCACAGGATGGAGTTGTCCACGTTGAGCGTGTCTGTCACTAGAGCATCGACAGCCGCAACGAGACCCGTGTTGTTGAAGATCGTCTCGTTGCGCAAGTAGAGGGCGGCAGTGTCGACATACCACGCGGCTCCAGCGTTCCCCGAGGTGCACCCTCGGATCACGTTGTTTTCCGACTCGACCGACGAGAACTGCGCATAGCCGAAACCGCCGTAGCTGCCGGCCTCGTTGTCACTCGCGTCGTTGTTGAAGACCTCGAAGTTGCCGCCGTAGAGCCACAGCGCTCCTCCGGTGCTGTCCGCGAAGTTCCCATCGAACACGTTGTCGTGAATCTTGTGGTATTGACCACCGGTGAGACTCATGTAGATCGCGCCGCCGAGACCGACCGTAGCGTCGTTGTCCCTGAAGACGTTGCCCGTGATCGTCTGCGTGCTGTCTGTGGTCGCGGCATAAATGGCGCCGCCGTGGTCCGCCTCGTTCCCGACGAACAGGTTGTCTTCGATCGTCGCACTCGAGTAGCTGGTGACAAGGATGGCGCCGCCGTTGCTGAAGGCCATGTTGTCACGGAACTCGTTGTTGCGCACCAGCGGGAAGCCCTTCCCGCCCGGTGCGACGCCCAGGAACAGGGCGCCGCCGCTGTGAGCATCGTTGCCGACGAACACGTTGTCCTCGATGACCGGAGTGTCCGGATCGCCCATCGGTCCGGCATTGAAGGCGTGGTAGATGGCCGCGCCCGAGGCGCCCGCTGTGTAGCCACCCGTGAAGGTGAACCCGGCGATGCGGTCACCGTCCAGCATCCAGTCACAGTGCAGGATGCGATTGGCACCATCGCCTTGGATGATCGTCACGTCGGCGCCGTCCGTGCTGATGAGCTCCGTGCCGTATGCCATCAGCGGGAACGTTTCCCCGTTCGCCGCGTCGTACGTCCCCGGTTTGACCATCACGGTGTCTGCATTGCCGGCGACGTCGAACGCATGCTTGATCGTCTTGAACGGCTCGGCCTCGGTACCGAGATTGTCGTCGCTGCCGTCATCATCGACCCAGTACGTCGTCGGAGACGACACGGCGACCCGAGGAGCAACCGCAAAGACGGATGCTAGCGGCACCATCGAGACAATCAGGCTGACGAGCACAACTAGTGCGAAAGCGCGGGAGAGCGCCCCTTTGTGAGTGCGCGATGCGATAGACATCGGCAGTCTCCCTTCACCCGGGCGAAAGCGCGTCGATCCTGGCGACGCGCTTTCGCTGCCTGCAAGTCCGGACATAAGTCCGATACCCCGGGAGGTCGGAGCCTGACTCTTCTACCGCATGTCGGGCCTAGTGCAATGACTTGCTGCCTACGCGCCTTCCAGGCCGCTCGGTGGGACAATCCCACCAGCGAGCGCCTCTACGACGCGCGCGGACACCTCCGTGTCCCAGTACTGCGGACGCTGCCACTCTCTCGAGCCGTTCAGCGCCTCTGCGAGTCCCCGAAGGATGTCGCTGCGTATTGCCTGCACTAGCCGGTTGGCACCGACCTCGACGGTAATGCCGCGTTCGGTGTTGCGGCGAACCGTCACACACGGTACCCCGAGCATACACGACTCTTCCTGCACGCCGCCCGAATCGGTGACGATGGCAGCCGCATCCGACTGCAGAGCGATCATGTCGAGGTAGCCGACAGGATCGACGATATGTATGTTCGGCGTCGCGGCACCCACACCGTGCGTCTCCAGCACCGGCCTCGTGCGCGGATGCACGGGGAGCAGCACCGGCAAGGGGGCGTCCGCGAACGCACCGATGATGTGTTCCAGCCGATCGGGGTGGTCCGTGTTCTCGGGCCTGTGTATCGTCGCGAGAACGTACTCCCCCTGCTTCAGTCCGAACCTCTCGCGCGCAGTGCGGTCCTTGGCCCCCTGCAAATGGCGCAGCACCGACTCGGCCATAATGTTGCCGACGAAGTGTATGCGCACCTCGTCGACGTTCTCCGAGACCAGATTCCGCCCCGCCTCGACCGTGGGCGTCAGGTGCATCGCCGAGAGCTGGTCGGCCACAAGCCGGTTGACCTCCTCGGGCATGGACATGTCGAAAGATCGGAGGCCCGCTTCGAGGTGGATGACGGGGATGTGCAATTTGGACGCGGCGAGAGCGCCTGCCAGCGTCGAATTGACGTCGCCGACCACGATCACGGCATCCGGATGTTCCTCGACGAACAACTCCTCGAGCGCCATCATCGCCTTGCCGGTCTGCACGGCATGCGTACCCGACCCGACGCTTAGGTACCAAGTCGGCTCTGGAATGCTCAAGTCCGCGAAGAACACATCCGACATGAGCGCGTCGTAGTGCTGGCCAGTGTGGGCAAGGAGCGCCTCGTGTCCGGCTTCGGCGAGCGCGGGAACGAGCGGTCCGACCTTGATGAAGTTGGGACGCGCTCCGACGACGATGATCAGTCGCATCGAGTGCTCCTAGAGTGTCTTCATTGCTGCGCCGGCAGCCTCGACGTACGCGTCGATGTCGGCGTCGCTGTGGGCGGTGGACACGAAGGTCGCCTCGAACTGGCTCGGTGCGATCGTGAAGCCGGCCTCGAGGACGGCACGGAAGTAGCGACCGTAGCGCTCCGTGTCGCTCCCGGACGCGCTCGCCCAGTCCTTGACTTCGGCGTCGGTGAAGAACATGCACGCCATCGAGCCGACGCGCGTGAAGTACGCCGGGACGCGGGCATCGTCGGCAGCCCACTTGAGCCCATCCGCCAGCCTGGCACCCTTGCGATCGAGCTCGTCGTAGACGCCGGGCTGCCCGAGAGCTTCGAGCGTGGCCAGACCC
>JAOUET010000096.1 GCA_029858605.1 Coriobacteriia bacterium
GCGGTCACGTCGTTGACTATCACCGAGAAGATCCTGGCGCAGCACGCCGGGCTCGAAGAAGTCGAGCCGGGACAACTCATCAACTGCTCTCTCGACATCGTTCTGGCCAACGACGTGACCGCGCCCATCGCCATCCAAGAGTTTCGCAAGATCGGTGTGGACGAGGTCTGGAACCGCGATCGGATCGCATTGGTGCCCGATCACTACACGCCGAACAAGGACATCAAGAGTGCCGAGCAGGCGAAGATGATGCGCGACTTCGCGCGAGAGCAGGACATAACCCACTACTGGGAGATCGGCTGCATGGGGGTCGAGCACGCGCTGCTGCCCGAGCAGGGCGTAGTGGTGCCCGGCGACGTCATCATCGGCGCGGACAGCCACACCTGCACGTACGGCGCACTGGGCGCGTTCGCGACCGGCGTTGGCTCCACCGACGCGGCTGCAGGCATGGCGACGGGCGAGGCGTGGTTCAAGGTGCCCGCGTCGCTGAAGTTCCACGTTACCGGTGAGCTCGGGTCGTGGGTGAGTGCCAAGGACATCATCCTGCACATCATCGGAACGATCGGCGTGGACGGTGCGATCTACCAGGCGATGGAGTTCACAGGCGATACCATATCCGGCCTCGACATGGACGGGCGCATGACGATCTGCAACATGGCTATCGAGGCGGGTGGCAAGAGCGGCATCATGGCATTCGACGGTGTGACGGCCGACTACATCGGCCCCAGAGCACAGCGCCAGTGGGTGGTGCACCAGTCCGATCCGGAAGCCGCATACGCGCACGTCTTCGAGATCGATGCGTCCGAGATCGAACCGACCGTGGCGTTCCCGCATCTGCCCTCGAACACGAAGCCGGTCGCCGAAGCCCGCAACGTAGCGATAGACCAGGTCGTGATCGGCTCTTGCACCAACGGTCGTCTCGCAGACATGCGGGTGGCTGCCGAGATCTTGGACGGTAGGCACGTGAACCCGAACGTCCGTCTGATAGTCATCCCGGCCACTCAGCAGGTATACCGCGACGCGATGCACGAGGGTCTCGTGGACATCTTCCTCGACGCCGGCGCGGCGGTTTCCACGCCGACTTGCGGGCCTTGTCTCGGCGGACACATGGGCATACTCGCGGCCGGCGAGCGGGCAGTCGCGACCACGAACAGGAACTTCGTGGGGCGCATGGGCGATCCCGCGAGCGAGGTCTACCTGTCTTCGCCGGCCGTTGCCGCTGCGAGTGCCGTGGCGGGACACATCGCTCTACCCGAGGACCTCTCGTGACACCTCAGGCCGAAGAGACCGGCGGCGTGACCCGCATCTTCGACCGTCATGCGCTCGAGGTGATAGTGGCGCTCGGGGTGGTTGCGACTGCGCTGACCCCCGTCTACTCGGTCGCCGAAACGGGGATGATCGTGCTTCTCGTATCGGCGGTCCTGCTGGTGGCGTTCAGGCGTCCCACCACTGAGCCCATGGCGCGCGACGCCTTGGTCGCGTTCGTCGCGGGCGGGGTCGCGGTCGCGATCCTGACCCTCGCTATCGTCCGCTCGGTCGACCCGCGTTTGTCGTTCATCGGGGATGCCGGCGAACACAACGGTGTCGCACTCTGGCTGGGGATGTTCGCGCTGGCGCTGGTGGCCGCTCAACGCGCCCGTCGTGGCGACCTGGGTCGCCTCGCTCGTGCGATTGCCGTAGCCGGCGCCATCTTCGGAATCGCGGCGCTGCTGGATTACGCGGATATCGTGGGTAGGTTCCGCTATTCAGCGGAGCCGGCAGGCTTGCTCGAGAGTTCCACCTCGCTTGGACAACTGCTGGTGCTCGGAGTGTTCTGCGCCGGCGCTTGGGCGCTTGGTGCGCGTTCAGCGGGCCAGCGCATGGCTGCCACCGGGGCGGGCGCGATCATTGTCCTGGCCATGCTCGTATCGCACTCTCGCGCTGCTTGGATCGGCGTGGCCGTCGGCGCAATCGTGACGCTTGCCATTGTGGTGAACGGTCGCAAGTGGAGTTTCGTGTCGGCGTCCTGGGCGGTGGCACTCGTTCTCGTCTCGCTGGGTCTTCTCGCGGCTTCATGGTTCGTTCTCACGTCGGCCGACACGGCCACGCTGCGACAACTCGCGGACGCTTCCAACCAGCGCACGACGGTGTGGCTCTCGGCCTTCTCGTCTGCTGCGCAACACCCCGTCCTCGGCAGTGGGCCCGAGCAGTTCTCGGCCTGGGTGACCTGGGCGCCGACGCAAGCAGGAGTGGAGACGATCGGCACGTTCGATCCGCACAACGTGATGATCTCGTGGCTGCACGCGGCAGGGATCGTCGGACTGTTTGCCGCGATGCTGGCCGCCGGGCTGATGCTTCGCTGTCTCCTGAACACGCTGCAGGCCTCTCGCTTCTCGGCGGCGGTCGCGGCTCTCACGGCGGCGGTTCTCGGCTGGGCCGCCACCCTGATGTTTGGATGGGTAGGTACCACGGTCGCGCCGCTACTCGCGCTTCTGGTAGGCACGCTGGCTGTTGCTGGGCGCGACCAGGCCTCCGGTGAGCAGGGCCGCGGCATTCCCGCTTCCGCCGCGACGGTCGGTGCCGTTGCACTCGTGCTCGCGGTCGCCGTCTTCGGCGGCCCTAGGCTTGTTGCGGAGTACAGGTGGGGGACTGCCATGAGTCGCGGACTGACCGGCGAGATCGATGCGACCGTCCAGCTGGCCGAGGACATGGGAGACCCTTCGGCAATCGCGCTCATAACGAGCCGAGTACTTGCCGAAGCGCGGACGGACCCCTCGATGGCCGAAGCGCTCGTCGCCATCGCTGACGAGATGTCCCCGGCGCTTCAACGCCACTCGAAGTGGCACGTGTCGGCGGCATACGCGGGATTCGACCTCGAGGCCGCACGCGAGTCACTGCTGGGCGAGGACTCCTGGGACGCAACCGAGGGCTATCTGGTCGCCGGACGCGAGGCAGATCCGTCGAGCGGGATGTGGGACTACGTGGGCGGAGTATGGGCGGACTCTCTCAGCCGCCAGGCCGACGCGGCCTCCTACGCCGAGGCCGCACTGCGGTTTCCGCTTGGCGAAGACGCCAGACTGAAGATGGAAGCGCTCTCCATCGGGGGCGAGTAAGGTTCGGCCGGGCTGAAGTCCAGCGCCGGGAGGAAGGCGGCGGACTTCTACCGAGGAACTAGATCGCAGGAGAAAGGAGGCGGCTGAAAGTGAAGTTCGGCGGAACGGCCCACCGCTACGGTCGCGATATCGACACCGACGTCATCATTCCGGCACGCTATCTGAACACCAGCGTGCCAGAGGAGCTGGCGAAGCACTGTATGGAGGACCTCGACGCAGAGTTCGTATCCAAGATCGAGTTCGGCGACATCCTCGTCGCAGAGGAGAACTTCGGCTGCGGATCGAGCCGCGAGCACGCACCAATCTCGATCAAGGCTGCCGGTGTGAGCGTGGTGATCGCGAAGAGCTTCGCGCGAATCTTCTACCGCAACGCGATAAACACGGGTCTGCCCATCATGGAGGCCCCGGAAGCGGTGGACGGAATCTCGGACGGTGATGAGGTCACGGTCGACGCGGATCAGGGCGTCATCGTCAACGAGACAACGGGAGCGACGTATCGTGCACAGCCGTTCCCTCCGTTCATAAAGGAGATCATCGAGAAGGGCGGGTTGATTGAATCCGTGAAGGAGAGGCTCACCGCCTAGCCCACGAGCCAGTCTACTCGCCGAGACCGTCGCAATACGCGAGTGGGGTGGCGACGCCGAGAAGCGCGGAATCGCGGGGCTGGCGTTAATGTGCAATAATGTGACGCGACCGCAGGCAAATGATGCGGCGACCCACACACGCATAGCCCGTCGGGGCGCGTGATTGGCTGGGGGCTCGTCCGGTCGCGACACATACATGTGTCGTTGCGCGCTCCTCGGGCAGGATGCTCGACAAATCAGGGGGCGCCATGAGTTCGCGGCACGTACGTACGCACGTATCCGTACTGCTCGTCGCGGTCGCGTTTCTTGCGCTGGCAAATGCAGCCGTGGCGGCTCCGGCATCGTGGTCGGAGCAGACGCCCAGCCCAGACTCCCTGGCCTTGGAGTCGCGCCCGACGGTGAGTGTGCACGTGGTCGCGGACGCCGGCATCGATTCGTTCTCCGGCAACTACATCAAGGTCGACGGCCGGTACCTCCGATCGCCGCAACTCACGTTCGATCGCCTGCCCGATGGCTCGTACGACCACACGAAGGCGTACCTGAGCGCCCCGGTCCACTTCGAGTTGGCCGAGGGATCCCATACCGTCAACGCATCCGTCTTCGACCTGTCCTGGTTTCGCCACAGGACGAAGTGGAAGTTCGACGTCGCGGTGCCTCCCACGATCTCGTCTCCCGTTCCGGTGCCGGGGAGCACGGTCGACACCGCTACACCCACGATTGTCGCGACCGTCACGGATCCAGGTCCGGTCTCCGCAGTGACGGTCTGGGTGAACGGGGCGAAGGTTCCGAGCACGTACGCAGGCGGCGTCGTGGTAGCGCCCGTGACGACTTCGCTTGCGAACGACGCCACGCACACCGTGGACGTGGCGGTGGTAGACGCACTGGGACTGTCGGCTACTTTGAGCTGGGATTTTGGCGTACAAGTGTTCGCCGCGATGCCGGTAGAAGACTCGTGCGTGCAGTGTCACACCGGTTACCCGACGGCGCATCCCGTCGACAACTGCGATGCCTGTCACGGTCCCGGTAGCCCGATGGGGGGCGGCTACGATGATCCTTGGGACTCGCATGCATCCGGCACCGCGTGTTCCGAGTGTCACGGCGACCTGAGCGATTGCGAACAGTGTCACGGGCAACCGTACACAACGGTGCCTCCGCTGCACAGCTTCGATGGCGACACCTACCATGATTCGCACACCGAGGGTTGCTCCCCGTGTCACGTTCGCCGGCTTTCCAACGAACACAACAGGTATGGCCTCACGTGTCTGAGCTGTCATGCCTCCGCCGATTCGGCAGTTGCCGGTGCCATCGCCGCAGGAGACACAGATTGCTACGCGTGCCATTCGGCGCCGCATTCAGCCAATCACCTATCGGCGCTCGAAGTCTCTTGCGAGGATTGTCACGACGCCGATCTCGTCGTAGAGCATTCGAGTCGAGGGTACTCGTGTGACACGTGCCATACGAGCAGCGATCCGGCTGTTCTCGCCGCCATCACCGGCGGCAACACCGACTGTTCCGCCTGTCACACGGGCGCAAGTCACGAGGAGTTGCACGTCTCGGCTCTGCAGCCCGCTTGCGATGAGTGCCACGTTCCGAATCTCCTCGGCGAGCATATGGATTCGAGACCGTACACTTGCGACACTTGCCATGCCAGTGCCGATCCTGCAGTGGTCGCCGCTATCGCCGCCAACGACACGGACTGCATGGCCTGCCACGCCACGACCGACCACCCCTATGTTTCCGGACCGCATGCGTCCGCGATCACTTCCCAGACACTCGTCGGAACCTACCCCTCCGGGGCCTCTTTCTCGGTGGGCTGCACGGGGTGTCATACATCAGACCTGAGGACGGAGCACGGCAGAACGACTTCGAGTTCGAGCGGCTCCGCCTGCAATGCGTGTCATCCATCGCCCCGGGACACTCTCATGCCCTGGACGGGCTCGTGCGTGCAGGGCGGCTGTCACGAGCCGGCTACCGGCACCGAGCAGCACTCCCACGTTGCCTCGTCTCACGTCGTCCCGTCGACCTACACGCAGTGCACGGTGTGTCACTGGCTGGGCGATGCGGGCGCTATCCACACCACATCGGCGTCTTCGTGTCTTGCGTGTCACTCTTCGACGGACGTGCCGTCGACGAGTGACTGCAGTGCCTGTCATCCGGAGAAACTCGATCCCCATGGCTACGATCCCTCTCGGCACACGGCGACGGTTGCCGCCAGCGAGGCTTCAGGCGTGCTGCGCGACACGCTCGGAGTCGCATTCCTCTTCCCGGACGACAGCGTCATGACCCACAGCGGTCAGCAGTGTGGCGCGTGCCATCTCATGGAGTTGCGCGCGGAGCACACGAAGGCGTCCTCTCAAGTCCCGGCTGAAGACTGCGCGGCGTGCCACCCTTCGCCGAGAGACTCCCTCGAGACCTGGAACCAAACCTGCCAGCAGGGCGACTGCCATGCCACATACCATGCGGACATGGCGACAAAGCACTACCAGGACTACGGTGGCAGGGAGACGAGCTGTGGCAAGTGGGATTCCGTTTGTCACCCCGGGGAATGGCAGCCCGACCTCGCCGCTGTGCACAACACGGCTTGGTGGAACGGCGGCATCTTCGACGACCTCTCGTCGTATCCGAACGGGTGTCTGATCTGCCACACGGATCCGACCGGTGTGCCGCCCTATCCCCCCGCATGCTCGACATGCCACGCGAGTTCCCACTGGATCGCGACCTATCCGTAGGCGAGCCACGGGCTTCCGATCGAGGACTCCGAGCCCACGTTCGTCGTGTGGACTTGCGGGCTTGCCCCGGCGGTCTTCGCGTGCGCAATGGCCGACCAGCATCTCAACATTAGCGCGGCTTAAGGCTTCTGACGGCTATTTCTCATCGCAACCCGCGCTAGGCGCGATTCTTGCTTAACCTAGCTTCATGTGAAACGTGTCACCCAGCGGACACACCCACTCACCAGCAAGCTTAAAGAAACTTGTGGCGCGTTAGGCCGACTTAAGGTACTCTAAGGAGACATTAACCAGGCTGTACTTCATACAACGGGGCGCCGCACCATCATCGCTGTCGCATGCGCCGACACCATTCAGGCAGTCAGTCCCCAAAAGGCAACGGGCTTCACGCGGTCATCTGCCGCGTTCACGCCGAAGTGCCTCTGCTGCGAAAGGAGGTGGATGCAAAAAATGAGGCATCACAGACCTACAATCTCATTTCTTGGAGGTTCCCTAGTGAAGAAGGTAATCTTCCTGGCGCTTGTCGCGGTCTTCATGCTGGCGTTCGCCGGCATCGCCGCTGCGGCGACGCCGACAGTCATCTACGACGGTACCAACATGGTCACCGGCGCCGATGACGTCGATATGCTGGGCGCAAGCCGGTGGACGTACAAGGACCTTGCGGATTCCGCCCAGAAGTACGAAGGCGCCTACGCTTCGTTCGACGACACGACGACTGAGATGTACGACGACCCCCACGGCGGCTACGACACCGCGACCAACAAGTGCAAGGTGTGCCACGCCGTTCACCGTGCCGAGGGTGCGTACTACCTGCTTCGTGCCGACAGCCAGG
>JAOUET010000097.1 GCA_029858605.1 Coriobacteriia bacterium
ACCGAACCCGGACCGGCTTCCAGCATCGTCACGGGACCTTCTTGTGCTAGCGCCAGCATCGTCTCCGTCCATCGCACCGGCGTCGTCATCTGTTCGGTCAGTCGCGCGCGGATCAAGACGCCGTCCTGGCTGGGCGCCGGGTCAGTGTTCTGGATGATTGGGATGGCGGGACTGCGGAACTCGGTCTGGTCGAGGATCTCTTCGAACGCGCTGCGGGCCGGCTCCATCAGGGGTGAGTGGAACGGTCCGGCGACCTTGAGGGGCACGAGGCGACGCGCTCCCGCTGTCGCAAGCGCCTCGCTCGCTGCGTCGATGCCTGACTGAGTGCCGGAGATCACCACTTGTCCGGGTGAGTTGTCGTTGGCCACCCAAGCGCCTTCGATACTCCCGATAGTGTCCGAGACGGTCTCGGAGTCGAGGCCGAGGACAGCGGTCATGCCACCGGGTGTCGCTCCAGCAGTCGCCGCCATGAGCTTCGAGCGTTCGACCACCAGTTCGAGGCCGGCCTCCACGGAGAACGCCCCGGCGATGGCCAGCGCCGCGAATTCGCCCAAGCTGTGACCGGCTACCACCGACGGGACTATGCCGGTTTCCATCAGCGTGACCGCCCAAGCCCAGTCGGTCAGATACAGAAGCGGTTGAGCGATGCGCGTATCGGAAAGCTCTTCCGCCGCGCCCATTGCCACGATCGTGCGCAATTCGAGACCCGTCAGGGCCTCTGCTGCGTCGAGGAGACGCTCGAACGCGTCGTTCTCGGGCACCGCGTCGAGCATGCCGGCGTGTTGTGAGCCCTGTCCTGGGAAAGCGAATGCGATACGTGCCACGGTCATGCGAGCGTTTCCTCCGCAGGCATCGCGCCCATGCGAACGAACGCACTCTCCGCATCGGCGATCATCTCGTCGATGATGCGCTTGGCGGGCTGGATCTCGCAAACCATGGCCGAAGCCTGACCAGCCATGACGGAACCCATGTCGAGATCTCCCTGTCGCATCGCGAGAGAGAGCTTGCCGCTACCGAGTTCCTCGAGTTCCTCAGGCTTGTTCTGCCTGTCGAGTTCCTCGAGCATCCTCGATAGCTTGTTCTTCAGCACTCGCACTGGGTGCCCGGTCGAGTAGCCCGTCACGACGGTGTCCCGATCCTTCGCCTTCAAGATGCGATTCTTGACGTCAGGATGGATCGTGCATTCCTCGGCGCACATGAACCGGGTGCCGATCTGGACACCTTCGGCTCCGAGAGCGAAAACGGCCGCGATGCCGCGACCGTCGGCGATTCCTCCGGCAGCCACGACCGGGATATCGACTGCATCCACGAGCTGCGGCGTGAGCACCATCGTGGTGAGCTCGCCGATGTGTCCACCCGCCTCCATGCCCTCCCCTATGATCGCGTCGGCGCCGATCGACTCGAGTCGTCTCGCAAGCGCGACGGAGGGGGCGATCGGCAGGACGCGGATGCCCTTCTCTTTGAACGCGGCCATGTACTTGCCGGGGTTCCCCGCTCCGGTCGTCACCGCGTGCACGTCATGCGCCAGGACGACTTCGGCCAACTCGTCGATGTGAGGCGTCAGCAGCATCAGGTTCACGCCGAACGGCTTGTCGGTGAGCTCTTTCGTCTTGCGAATCTGCTCGCGCAACACGTCGGTCGGCATGTGGCCCGCCCCGATGACGCCCAGGCCGCCGGCGTTGCTGACGGCGGCAGCGAGTTCGGCGGTCGCCGTCCAGGCCATCCCGCCTTGGATTATGGGGTGTTCGATGCCCAGGATGTCGGTGAGCCTGGTGCGAAGGGCCATCTACGCCTCCTTGCCGGGTGTGGCCTTCGTCCATTCGACGATTGCGGCGCCCCACGTCACGCCAGCCCCGAAGCCAACTAGGGCGAGCAGGTTTCCTGGCGCGAGTCGCCCGCTAGTATACAGGTCGTCGATGGCGAGCGGTATCGACGCGGCCGACGTGTTTCCGGTCGTTGCAAGATTCGAGAAGACACGTTCATGCGGTACGTGAAGACGATCGGCGATCGTGTCGAGAATGCGCTGGTTCGCCTGATGAGGAACCAGCCACGCAAGCTCGGACACATCGATCTCGGAAGCTGCAAGTGCGGCGCGTGTTGCTCTAGGTATGGCGCGCACGGCGAACTTGAAGACCTCGTTCCCGTTCATCTGTATGAAGTGAAGCCTGGTCTGGACGGTCTCGGGCGAAGCGGGCATCGCGGAACCCCCCGCCGGGATCTTGAGCATGGAGTTCCCCTTGCCGTCAGCGCCCAGGACTATGCTACGCACGCCCGGATTCTCGCTCGCGCGCAGGACTGCCGCTCCGGCTCCGTCGCCGAAAAGCACGCACGTGCGTCGGTCCTTGAAGTCGACGACGCGGGTGAGCGTGTCTGCGCCGACCAGCAGAACGACGTCGGCTCTCCCCGCCTCGATGGCCGAGGACGCGGTGTGCAGGCCGTAGATGAAGCCGGTACACGCGGCGTTCATGTCGAAGGCCGGACAAGTGAGGCCGAGATGCGCCTGGACGAGGCAGGCAGTCGACGGAAGGAGCATATCGGGTGTGGACGTCGCCACGACCAGAAGATCGATGTCGCCAGGCTCGATTCCGGCGTCGGATATCGCGGATTCGCATGCGCGTACCGCGAGGTCGGACGTCGCTTCGCCCTGTGCGACGATTCGGCGCTCGCTTATTCCGGTGCGAGTGAGGATCCACTCGTCGGAGGTGTTCACCATCTTCTCGAGGTCGGCGTTCGTCAGCCGCTTCTCCGGAAGACAGGATCCGACTCCGACGATCTCAGCTGAGCGTGCCATCAAGAGGACGGGTCTCCTCGCGTCGAGGTCGGGGATGTCCGGATAGTGTACACATGCGACGCGAAGCCGTGAAGTGAGACTAGCTGCGGGCGCCTACGGTCTCGCCGATTGCCGAAGGAAGACCACCGCGAGCCGCCTGCGCGGCCACACGAATCCCAGCCGCTACTGCGCTCCTGCCCGAGCTGCCGTGACCGATGATGCATACGCCACTGACTCCGAGCAGAGGCGCACCGCCGTAAGTGTCCGGATCCAGGCGCGAGCGCAGGCGTGTGAGTGAGGGCCTGAGGACCATCGCCGCCGCGCGGTTGAGCGCGCTTTCGGTAAGCGAATCCTTGACTTGTCCGAGGAGGCTTTCCGAGAGGCCCTCAAGGACCTTCAGCGCGATATTCCCCGTGAAACCGTCCGTCACGATGACGTCGACGGAACCCGAGACGATGTCGCGTCCCTCGACATTGCCCACAAACCCGGGAACCTCCTCCGACATCAGAGCGTACGCTTCCTGGGTGAGCTGCGAACCCTTGGTGGGCTCCTCGCCGATGTTCAGGAGCGCGATGCTGGGATCGACCGCACCCAGCACGATCTTGGCGTACGCGGAGCCCATGTGCGCGAACTGCACCAGGTGCTGCGGCTTGCAGTCGGCATTGGCGCCAACGTCCAGAAAGACGACCGGGGTTCCAGCCGTCGGCAAGATCGTGGCTATGGCGGGTCGCTGGATCCCCTTGATTCGGCCCATGTGAAGTGTGGCTGCGGCCATGCAGGCGCCCGTAGAGCCGGCCGAGAAGAACGCGTGCGCAGCTCCATCCCTGACGAGGCGACATCCGACCACGATCGACGAATCCTTCTTCGTGCGAACCGCGTTTGCCGGGTGGTCGTCCATGTCGATGCGTTCGGCGGTAGAAACGGCCTCGATGTGTTCGTGAGATTCAGCGAAGGGTGCGACCACCTCCTCCGGGCCCGTCAGTACCACGCGAAGTGACTCGTCCGAAGCGACGGCCGCGGCGGCGCCGGGCAGGATCTCATCCGGTGATTTGTCTCCCCCGATGGCGTCGACGCACACGACGACCTCTCGCTGCTGATGCACGTGTCGCACTCCTAGTTGACGAGGACGGCATCGACAAGAGCGTCGACGTCGATCTCCTCCCGGAACATCGCGCGTATTCTATCAGCCTTACGAGGGTCGTGGAGGCGGACCCTGCCGAGAAGCGCTTCCATCTTCTCGACCGCGGACAGTGTGTCCATGCCGACGAGTACCATCGGAACGCCCATCTCGTCGGCCCGGGCCAAGACGACCGAGCTGGGCGGTAGGTTGCCCGTGAGTATGATGCAGCGCGTGTCGGTCTCGAGTGCTGCCAGTTGCACGTCAGACCTGTCGCCTCCCGTTATGACGGCTTTTCGTGCCCTCCGGCGGAAATAGCGCAGCGCCTTGTCTTGTCCCATCGCGCCCACCATGAAGCTCTCCACCGTCTCGTGGAGAGAGGCTTCGGCGGACAGGACGGTGCCGCCGAGCGCCTGCACGATCTCCGCGACCGTCACCGAGGAGAGGAGCGGGTCCTTCCCTATCACGCCGAAGACCGGCACTCCGCGTCGCTCGAGGAACGGCGCGAGTCCCTCTCGTACGAAGTCGGCCGTGGACTCGTGCACGGCATTGAAGATCACACCGGTCAGTCGCTCGCCCAGGCACTCGGCGGCATGCAGCACCTCGTCCGGAAGGTCGATGCCGTGGGGCTTGTCCACCAACACGACGCGTGCACCAAGCATCGACGCGAGCTTGCAGGTGTCGACACCGAGAGAATGACCAGCCGAAAGACTGCCGGGGCCCTCGGCCACGACGACGTCGGCTTTCGCGCCCACCACCTCGAAGCTCTCGCGCACGCGCTCCTCGAACCCGGATGCGTCGGCGGACAGAACGTCCTCGAGCAGTGCGCGAGTCTCCACAACCGGGCAAAGCGATGTCAGTGGGACATCGACCGTCGACGCCTTCGACACGTAGGCGGCGTCTTCGTCAGTCACGACTCCCTCGATGGAAACGGGCATCGTGCCGTAGGGCTTGAAGTAGGCTGTGCGATGTCCGCGTTCGGCGAACTCGTGAACGAGAGCGAGGCATATGCCGCTCTTGCCCGAGTACGGCCGGGTCGAAGCGACGAGGACGGTCTTCATGACGCACCTCCGATTCCGATGCGGACATCCGCTGCGAAGGCCCCGCATCCGGCTTGGCCGACGATGAGGGGGTTGATGTCGAGTTCCACGATGTCTGGGACCGCGTAGGCGAGGACTGAGACACCGACTATCGCGTCGATGACGGCGTCGATATCTGCAGGAGGCTCCCCGCGCGCGCCGCGCAGCAGACCGTAGGATCGCGTCTCCGCGATCATCGTACGCGCTTCATCGCGGGTGACGGGGGCCAGACGGAAGGACACGTCCTTGAGAACCTCCACGTAGACGCCCCCTAGGCCGAACATGACCAGCGGGCCGAACTGCGGGTCGCGGTCCATCCCGACGATGATCTCCCTGCCCGGCGGAATCATCTGCTGAACGTGCACGCCGCGGACGATGGCGTCGGGAGCATATGCTCGTGCGCGCGCACGGATATCCTCGTACGCCGCCAGGAGCTCCTCTTGGTCGGCGATTCCCACCTTGATGCCGCCGACGTCCGATTTGTGGAGTATGTCGGGGCTGGCGATCTTCATCACTACTGGGTAGCCGGCCTCGTTCGCGAACTCACGCACTGCGGCGAAGTCCTGCGCGACGAGGCCCACAGGGACCGGTATTCCGGCGGCGGCGATGATGTCGGCGGCATGCTGCTCGGTGATAAACGAGCGCCCGGCCTTGCGGTGCTCGTCGATGATCTCGCCTACGAGAGCGACGTTCTTCAGGGCCGGGATGGGAGGATCGTCCGGTCGCTCTCGGATGTGGACGAACGACTCCATCGCGGCGAGTGTTGCCACAGCGCGTTCGGGAAACACGAACTGCGGGATGCCTGCGCCACGGAGGACGGCCCATGCCTCGTCTACGGAATCGCGGCCCATGAAACACGCGAGGGTGGTCTTGCCCGTAGACTGCGCCGTGCGGACGACGGCATGCGCGGTCTCGACCGCTTCGGTCATCGCCTGGGGGGTCAGGATCACCAGGAGAGATCGAACTCCTGGATCTGCCGAAAGGATGTCGAGTGCAGTCGAGAAGCGTTTGGAATCTGCATCTCCGAGAACGTCCACGGGGTTGTAGATCGCTGCCGCGTCGGGAAGGTGCTGCCTGAGTTCCGTGATGGTGTCGGACTCCAGGGAAGCGAGCGCAACGTCATGGGACTCGCAGGCATCCGTGGCCATGACGGCCGGGCCCCCGGCGTTTGCGAGGATGGCCAGCCCGGGGCCCGCGGGCAGAGGTTGACGCGACAGGCCCGAAGCGAAATCGAAGAGTTCCTGCACGGTGCGCGCGCGGATTACCCCCGCCTTGCGGAACGCTGCCTCGTAGGAGACGTCAGAGCCGGCCAGGCTTCCGGTGTGCGAGGAGACGGCTCGAGCGCCTGCGTCCGATACCCCGGACTTGACGACGATGATCGGTTTGCGTCGGGAAATCCTCGAAGCGCTCGTGACGAACGCGCGTCCATCATCGATCGACTCCAGATAGGCCGCGATGACCTTTGTCGAATCGTCCTCGGCGAAAGCATCCAGTAGCTCGAGTTCGCCGATGTCGGCCTTGTTCCCCAGGGATGCGAAGTGCGAAAGCCCGATTCCCTCACCGGACGCGCAGTCCAGGATGGCTGTTCCGAGGGCGCCGGACTGGGAGAGGAAGGCGATTGCCCCCGCCGGCGGCATTCGACCGGCGAACGAGGCGTTCAGCGACGAACCGGTGGCAATCAGACCCAGGCAGTTGGGCCCGAGTAGCCGAACGCCGGCATCGCGCGCGCGTTGAGCCAGGTCGCGCTCGAGAGCGGCGCCGGACGGTCCGGACTCTTTGAAGCCCGCCGAGATGACGATCGCCCACGGGATGTCTTGGGCACCGCATTCCGCAACAGCATCGGCGACCAGTCTGGCCGGCAGGACGATGACCGCGATGTCGCACGGTCCGGGAAGGCCGGCGACCGAGGCGTACGCGGGGCGGCCCGCTACCTCATCGGCGTTGGGATTGACCGGGTAGACGGGCCCCGGGAAACCGCCGTCCAACAGGTTCCGTAGAACGATGTGGCCGACTTTGGACGGGTCGCGGGCGGCTCCGACGACGGCTACCGAGCGTGGGCGAAGAAGCTCGTCGAGCACTCTTCAGAAAGCGCCTCCCCCTCCGGCTTCGCCAGTCAAAGAGGGCCCCTTGCGGGGCCCGGACTCTATTCGGTGTCGATGACTTCTTTGCCGTCGTAGTACCCGCACGAGGGGCATACGCGATGCGGGAGTTTGACTTCGTGGCACTGGGGACAGAGGGACTTCGCAGGAGCT
>JAOUET010000098.1 GCA_029858605.1 Coriobacteriia bacterium
CACTTCAGCACGCCGGCAAGCGAGGCGTAGGGCGCGTGCCCTTCGGCCCGCCTGCCCGCCAGGGTCCAAGCGAGACCGACTAGAGCGATGGCGGCCATGCGGGGCGCGGTGTCCCAGCCGAGTCCTTGCCCGAGAATCCACAGCCACACCACTTGCGCGGCAGCGCCTATGATCCCGAAGAAGCGCCCGCCTACGACCACCTCTACCGCCCAGTACACCGCCCAACACACCAGCAGCCACCCTACCCACGGCCATGGGCCGTCCAGCTCGTATCCGTCGATGGCTATCCAACCGTCGAACAGCAGCATCGCCGATCCGACGGCGACGAGCGCCACACCTCCTCCGACGAGCCTCAGGCGACTCCTCACGAGGAAGCCCGTCCCAAAGAAGGCGACCGTCAGCGCTCCGAGGAATCCCAATCGGAATCCCACGCCGAAGAGATCCCAGGTCGCCACTGCGAAGATCGCGGACGCGACGATTACCAGGAACGCGCCAGTGATTGTCAGGATGGTCGTCCACGGCACCTCGCGCTGCTGCGCCGGGACGCGAATCGGACGTTGCGCCGGCGGTCCCGCTGCGCGAGCGGATGACTCGGCCCGCATGGCCGGCATCGGGGGCGCATATTCCTGCGAAGCATGGCGGGCACGCGCCTCGAGGACGTCGGCGATCTCGGCCCTGCGAGCCAGGTGACGGGAAGCGACAACATCGTAGGAGTCGCGAGGAATCTCTCCGCGCTCTACCGCACGGGCGAGATGATCGAGCAGGTAGTCGATGTTTCCGAGCTCTTCCCACAAAGGGTCGTCCGGTCTCGTCACGACTCCCCCGCCCAGCCGCGACGCCACCGCCCGATGCGGTCCGTCAGGTCCGGCTGTCCTCTTCCTGCCGCCATGTTCTCATGACAGCCGCGATCTCGTCAGCCACCTCTTTCGGGATTCCCTGCAACTCTGCGATCTCCTCGGCAGACGCCTCGCTCAGGCGCCGAACAGAGCCGAACGCCTTCAGCAACGCTTTCTTGCGCTTCGGCCCGACGCCGGGTATGTCGTCAAGCGCGCTGGCCTTCATCGCCTTGCCTCGCAGCTCGCGGTGGTACTCGATCGCGAACCGGTGAGCCTCGTCCCGGATACGCTTGACGAGGTACAGGGACGCCGACCCGCCCGGCAGCACGACAGGCTCGCCGAAACCGGGAACGAAGAGCTCCTCCTCTCGCTTGGCGAGAGCCACGACGGCGACGTCCTTGACACCCACTTCGGCCATCGCCTTGACTGCCGAAGAAAGCTGCGGCTTCCCGCCATCCACTATCACGAGGTCGGGAAGGGAGCCGAAGCGCCCGTCGGCGACACGCTCGACCGCGAACCTGCGTCGAAGTACCTCGGCCATCATCGCGACGTCGTTCGACTCGGGAGTCTGCATGCGTACCCTGAAGCGTCGATAGTCCTTCTTGTTCGATCGACCTCTCTCGAAGACCACCATCGAACCCACGGAGTAGCGCCCGTGGATCGTCGAGATGTCGAACGCCTCTATCCGCAACGGGGCCGAAAGCAGGGCGAGAGCGCTCTCCAGCTGCAACAACGCCGCGTTGAGCCGCTCGTCGTCGTAGCGCGTGCGGACCTTGAAACGCATCAGCGTGTGACGCGCATTGGACTGGGCCATCTCGACCCACCGTCGCTTCTCGCCACGCTGCGGGACGCGCAGATGCGCCCGCGCGCCTCGGCAACCCGAAAGCCACTCCTCGATCGCCGTCGCGTCGTCGGGTAGCTCCTGCACCAGAACCTCTCTCGGCACGTGCGACGCCTCGTCGTAGTAGCGCAGCAGGAAGCCCGCGACGAGCTCACTCATCGGCACGTCGAGGCCCTTGTCGAGGACGAACTCGTTGCCGATGAGCACGCGACCCTCCCGCACGACGAACACGTGGACACCCGCGACCGTCTCCTCGCGGAAGATGCCGATCACATCGGCATCCACGGCCTTCGAGCTCATCACTTTCTGTCGCTCGACGATCGTACGCACCGCCTCCAGGCGGTTGCGGAATCGTGCCGCGCGTTCGAAATCGAGCGCCTGAGAGGCCTCGTGCATGCGCGCCCCGAGTTCTTCGGCCACGCCGGAGTGTCTCCCGCCGAGGAAACCGAGCACCTTGCGGACGTTCTCCGCATACCGCTCTTGCGTGACGGCCCCGACGCACGGACCCGGGCCGCGACCCACATGGAAGTCGAAACAGGCCTTGCCCGTCGCGCGACCCCCGCCGTCACGGACGCGCTTCCATTCGACGCACTGCGCGGAACAGATCGGGTATACCTTTCGAACCGCCTCGATCGTCGCCCTTGCAGCCTTCGCGTCCGTGTAGGGGCCGAAGTACCTGACGTCCGCGCGATGTTTCTCGCGCGTGAACTTGATTGCCGGGAACACGTCACCTGTGGTGACAGCAATGAAGGGGTAGCTCTTGTCGTCCCGATAGGCCACGTTGAACGGAGGGGCGAGCTGACGGATCAGACTCTTCTCCAAGATGAGCGACTCGACCTCGGTGTCCGTCACGAAGTAGTCGAAGGAAGCTACTGACTCCATCATCAGCGGCACCTTCTCGCGGTCGTCTTGGCCGAGGAGGTACTGTCGCATGCGCTTGCGCAACGACTTCGCCTTGCCGACGTAGAGCGTGTTGCCCGAGGCGTCCTTCCACAGGTACACACCCGGGGCATCGGGCGCTTGGTCGACTCGCTCGCCCAGCGTCGGCCCGCGCTTCCGCATCTTGTCGCGGTCGGCCATGGCGCTACCTGAGGGCGAAGACGGCCACCCAGCGCCCCGCCCGCTCGGCATCCACGACGGCGGCACGTCGCGTCACGAACGCCCACCCCCGCAGAGACCCATCGGTGAGGGCGACCGTTCCGTCTTCCTCGGCCAACCAGTACACCGCACCGTCCTGGCGCCGGTACGCCAACCACACGGCAGGCTCCAATCGCACGAGCCCGGTCGAGGAAACGTACGCGAGCGGATCGCCGCCCGCCGCCGCCATCGCAAGTTCGGGCAACAGAGAGCTGGATGTCGTTTCAAAGGAGGCCGTCCCGCTCGTGTCGAGTCCTTCTTCTCGCGAGAACGAGCGCACGTCGGTCGCGGAGACCGGAGACCTGGGGTCGTCGGCGGCCGCAAGCACGGCGTCGGAGCGCGCTCCCTCGGCGAGCTTGGAGTCGCGCACGCCGGATGCCACCGCAGCTGCACCCCGCAAGACGGACCCGTAGGACTCGGACGCGCCAACGGCTTCGATTGCCAGCGCGCGCACCCGTAACATGAGAACACGAGTGCGTCCGGCGTCCGGTCTTACCAAGGCCAGCTCCTCCGCGAGCTCAGCTGCGCCGGCGACATCGGCCTGAGACGCCAGCGCCTCGATACCGCGAGTCGCCCACGTCAACCCTGCATCCTCGTTTGTCGGGACGGCGGGAATGCCGGGAACGGCCGCCCGCGCTGCGGCGACCGAAGCACCAAGATCACCCGCACCCGCGATTGACGGGCCTGTGTCGTCCAGCAGTCCTGCCGCACGGTTCTTGGCGTCCAGATACGACCCAGCCACGTGAACGTCGATCGCGAGAGACCCTGCCGGCAGGGGTGTTGCGCCCCCCGGGTTCGCCTCGTAGAGCAGGCGGCCGGCCGTCGCCAACTGTTCGGGCACGGGTGCCGCCAGCTCGAGTTCCTCCCCGCGCAGCCCCTTCAGTACGTACTCGAAGAAAGAGGGCCCTCTGGATTCTGCGGAGTCGCCGTCGGCACCTCCCGGGCCTGCTTCTCCTGCGCCGTCCCCTCCGCCGGAGCTGCCACCGTCCGTCGGGGCGATGCCTTCCACGAGCGCACTGAACAGCTGAGCGTCGCCGAGCGCGTCAGGATTCGACACGGACGCGCGGTTGAAGTACGGCGCGGGTTCGGCAAGGGTCTCGTCGCCTTCGCTTACCGCTGCCCGCTCGTAGATGATCTCGCCCTCGGCAAGACCGTCGTCGAGCCGAGCGCCCCAGTGCCCGGAAACGCTGTACAGCACGTGGCGACCCTCGCGCCCACGCACGTCATCGGACACCGCGTCGTCGAGACCGGACGCGTCGCGCATGTCGATTCGCGCCGTGCCGGTGAAGGTGCCGCCCGCCGCCACGCCTCCTTCCAGAGGCGTACCGTTCAGCGCGAGCGATATCTGCGACTCCTGCGAGCCGACCCCTTCTTCCGTGGACACGCCGAGCAAATCCGAGTAGGTCACGCTACCGACATAGACGCCGCCCTCCAGAGCCATCTCGGCCGAAGACGAGAGCACTCGCTGACGGGTCTCGCCCACGGAGCCCGACACCAGCGTCTGCAAGCTCCAGACGTGCTCGTAGGTGCCAGCGTCTGCGGCGTGTGCTCCGGCCATCGGCAAGAGCATAACGACGGCGGCGGCGAGTGCCAGAGCCTTCTTCGGCACACGGCTCATTCGCTCACCTCACCGGTCAGGTGTACGAACTGTGCCGAAGAGAACAAGGCGCCGGCGTCGTCGGCTGTCACTGCGTCGCGAGCGCTGTCGCCGTCCCAGCGCACTTCCACGAGCGCCTGCGACGGATCGAAGACCTGCACCACGTACCGACCGGCGTCCGGATAGGCCTCGGCGAGAGAGGCCGCTCCGGTCTGCCAAGCAATCTCGACATCGGCGGGCGAGCCGACGGAGGGCACCTCGACCCGCACGATAGCGAACCCGGCGCCTTCTCCCGCCACCGCGCGTTCGAAGCCAGCCAGCCTCATCGATCTCAGAACCTGCTCCGGCGGCTCGGAAGGGGCAAGTGGGTCTTGTATCGCCGGGCGTATCGGAACCCAGGACGGTACCGGACCGCCGCCACGCAGGTAGAAGTAGAAGCCGGTGAACAGTAGCGCCGCCAATACGGCCGCCGCGACGCCTGCCGACGTCCACGCACGTCTCGTCAGCGGCAACCTCATGAGCGGTCCCCCTTGCGCTTGCGCGCACCAGCCAGCTCGGGCTCCACTGTCGCACCCCGCCCTTCTAGGACCGGCTTCAGGAACCGGCCCGTGTGCGATCGCTTGCACGCGGCGATCTCTTCGGGTGTTCCGGTCACGACGATCTCGCCGCCCTCGTCTCCGCCTTCCGGACCGAGGTCGATGACGTAATCGGCACTCTTGATGACGTCGAGGTTGTGTTCTATCACGAGCACGGTGTTCCCATTCTCGACCAGACGGCGAAGCACGTGCAGCAACTGCCTGACGTCGTCGAAGTGAAGACCCGTCGTAGGTTCGTCGAGTATGTAGAACGTTCGGCCGGTGGAGCGCTTCTGCAGCTCGCTGGCGAGTTTCACTCGTTGCGCTTCGCCCCCGGACAGAGTCGTTGCCGGCTGCCCCATTCGGATGTAGCCCAGACCGACGTCGTATAGCGTCTGGAGCTTGCGCTTGATCGGAGGGATGTTCTCCAAGAAGTGCAAGGCCTCTTCGACAGTCATGTCGAGTACGTCCGACACGCTCTTCCCCCTGTAGGTCACCTGCAGCGTTTCCCGGTTGTAGCGCGCACCCTTGCACACCTCGCACGGTACGTACACGTCGGGCAGGAAGTGCATCTCGATCTTGATCTGCCCGTCACCCTTGCACGCTTCGCATCGCCCACCCTTCACATTGAAGGAGAAGCGTCCCGGTGCATAGCCGCGGGCTTTCGCCTCGGGTGTCGACGCGAACAGCGAGCGAACGTCGTCCCACACGCCGGTGTACGTCGCCGGGTTCGAGCGCGGCGTGCGCCCGATCGGTGATTGATCGATATCGATCACCTTGTCGACACTCTCGAGTCCCATCACTCCATCGTGTCGACCGGTCCTCCGACGTCCCCTGTAGACCGCATTGGAGAGCGCAGGCGCAAGTGTGTCACTGACGAGCGAGCTCTTTCCGGAGCCCGAAACGCCGGTGACCAGAGTCAGCGTCCCGAGAGGAATGTCGACGTCGATGTGTTTCAGGTTGTTTTCTGAGGCCCCGAGAAGCCGCACTGCTCCGCGCTCCAGCGACCGCCTTTCATCCGGTACGGGAATCGACCGGGTGCCCGAAAGGTACGCCGCGGTGAGCGACTCCTCGCAGGCGATGAGCTCATCCGGTGTCCCCGTGCAGACGATCTCGCCGCCGTGTTCTCCGGCTCCCGGCCCCATGTCGATCACGAAGTCCGCCGAACGGATCGTCTCCTCGTCGTGTTCCACGACGATCACCGTGTTTCCCAGATCGCGCAAGCGTTCAAGCGTGGCGATCAGACGCGCGTTGTCGCGCTGGTGAAGTCCGATCGAGGGCTCGTCAAGGATGTAGAGAACGCCCATGAGCCCGCTGCCGATCTGCGTCGCGAGCCGAATCCTTTGGGCCTCGCCGCCCGACAGTGTCGCGGTCGCACGCTGCAGCGTGAGGTAGTCCAGGCCGACGTCGACTAGGAATCGCAGTCGCTCGACGATCTCTTTCACGACCCGCCGCGCAATCTGCTCTTCGCGCTCCGTGAGCTCCACACCCTCGAAGAAGGCCAGCGAGTCCTTCGCAGACATGGCCGTGACCTCGTGGATATTCTTGCCGCCGAACGTCACGGCAAGGATCTCGGGCTTGAGGCGCGCACCGTTGCAGGACTTGCACGGGATGATGCTCATGTACTCCTCGAGCTTGTCGCGGCTTTGATCGGACTCGGTCTCCTCGTACCTGCGCATTATGGAGTTGAGGGCACCTTCGAACCGCGAGTACCAATGGGTCTCGCGACCGTCGCGCGTGACGTAGTCGACGCGGACGCGGGTGTCGCCAAGTCCCTCGAGCAGTGCGGTCCGTACCTCTTCTGTCAGCTCATCCCAAGGAGTGTCCATGTCTGCACCCAGGTGGTTCGTCACGCCTGCGACCATGGCCGGGTAGTAGTTCTGGGTCCCGGAGAAGAAGGGCTTTATGGCTCCTTCGGCAAGAGTCAGAGACCTGTCCGGGACAACGCGATCGGGATCGGCTTCGAGGCGGGAGCCGAGGCCGGAACAATCGGGGCACGCGCCGTAGGGGCTGTTGAACGAGAAATCCCGCGGCGCGAGTTCGTCCATGGAGACGCCGTGTACCGGGCAGGCCAAAGCCTGCGCGAAAGAGATTTCGTCTCCGCCGGCCGCGTCGACGTTCACGGTTCCTCCCGCCAAGCGCAGCGCCGTCTCCACGCTATCGGCCAGGCGCGTTCGCAGCGAGTCCTTCATCACGAGCCTGT
>JAOUET010000099.1 GCA_029858605.1 Coriobacteriia bacterium
ATGGTTGCGCGTTGCTGTCGCGGTCGGACTCGTCTGGCTGCTCGCATCGCGTGCCGGGCTCGGCGATCTTGCCGCTCAACCGTGGGACCTAGGTTGGTGGGCTATCGCGGTGGGCGTCGCCGTGGTCCCGCTCTCGGTCGCGGTGAGGGCGTTCAACCACACGCTGCTGGCCAACATGCGCGTGCGGGTTCTCGAGCCGTGGTCTGCCTTTCGCTTGGCGCTGGTCGGCGCCGGCATCGCACTCTTCCTGCCGACTGGTGCGGCCGATGCTGCGAAGGCGCACTATGGCTACCGCGTATATGGACATGCCGAAGACATGATCGTCTCCTCGGCGCTCGACAAGCTGACCTCACTGACCGCGGTGGCGGCGATGGGGGCGATGGGCGGGCTGGTGGCCCGTGAGTTCGTCCTCGCGGGCGTTGCGGCGGGTGTAGGCGTTCTGACGGTCGTACCCTTCGCGGCACCCAGGGTGGTGCCCTGGCGGCTGGCGCTCAGAGTGCTCGCCCCGGGCTCCAACCCTGACGACGACGTGATCGCCTCGGTCAGCAGACCTCCGGGCACGAGGCTGGCCCTCGTGTACGCGGTCTCGGCCATCGGATGGTTGCTGACCTACGCGGTCGTCTACCTGGCGTGCGTCGCGGTCGGGGCACAGATCGCGCCGAGCTACATCCTCATGCTGGCGCCCTTCACGACGCTGGCGCGGATGGTTCCCGTTTCGGCAGGCGGAATCGGCCTGGGAGAGTTCACGACGGCCGCACTTCTCGTGCGCGGCGGCGTCGAGGCGGATTTGGCCGCAAGAACCGCGCTGATCGCCATGGTGCTGCTCGTTCTTCTACCAGGAGCGGTCGGCGCCCTTCTGCTGGCAGGCGGGCGTCACCAGCGGACGTCGGCGATAAGCCAGGGGAACGAGGAGACCACCTCGACGTCGGTATAGTGCCTCGCGAGTAGGCGCTCGAAGCGGCCTCTGGTGAAATGGTGGATGTGTCCGGGGCAGTTACCTAGGCTCTTGAAGTACTTGCCCCGCGCGAGGTTCGCGGCCCAGAACCACGGCTCGTACGGGACCGAGAAGACCGCATGTCCGCTACCGACACGCTTGATCTCGTCGATGACCCGCGCCGGGTCCGCCACGTGCTCCAAGACTTCCGAGCAAACGACGAGGTCGTAGTCGCTGTCGCCGAAGGGCAGCGCCACTGCGTCCGCGACGCGAAGGTCGGCCTGTGGCGCGAGCGTGCGCGCGTACTCTATCGCTTCCTCGCGGATATCGATGCCGGAGATACTCGCTTGCGGAAGGGCCCGTTGCAGTTCCGAGAGCAGCCAGCCCTGACCACACCCGACTTCCAGAAGTCGCTTCGGCGAGTCCGAATCCGCGAAGTCGACGACACGCGAGCGGAATCTGTCGACCAGTGCCTGGCCGCGCTCGGAGAGGTGCGAGTAGTCCTCGGGACGCACGTCGACCGGGCCCATGTTGCGCGAGTTGCTCATCGGCTACCACTCTCCGTTCCGCGCTCGACAGCGTCATCGAACAGCGCGCGCACGACAAGCGCCTCGTCCCCGTCTTCGGCGTAGAAAGCATGCCAGACCAGATTGTATGCGACGAAGTACACTCGGCCTTCTCCCATCTCTCTCACCTGGATCAGTGGCTTGTCGCCCAGCCAAACGAGGGTCTCCAAGTCCGGCGTCCCGGGTCGAGCCTCGTAGACGGCGCCTTTCCAGGGACCACCCATCTCGTCCACGAACGGTGCCGCCGAGCCGAGACTGCCGAGCTCGGGATGCGTCGCGACAAACTCTTCGCTGGCCCTAATAGGAACTTCTTTCGGCTCCGGCGGCGCCTGTCCCTGTCGGACGACGGTGTCGAACACGATCGTGTCGGCGACGCGATACGCAAGTCCGTGCAGGTTGCGTGCGGCGTCGAAGATCACGCTTCCGCCCGCCTCGACGTATTCTTGGAGCGCCTTCTCCCCGTCGGCGCGGCTGCGCCAGCGAACCCCGTAGACCGCGACGGCGTCCTTCTCGGAGAGTTCTTCGGCGCTGTAGGCATCGAGAAAGGCGCTGCCCTCCCAGCCGTAGCGTCCTGCGGTGGACATCAGGTAGAAGCCGTAGCCTGCGAGGCTCTCGACGTAGTTGTCCCACGACTTGCCCAGGTACTGGATTTCCGGCTTCTCTCTGGCCGAAGGAGCGGTTCGTTCGAGAAGTACCACGGTGCCGGAGTCGAGTGTTTCGCGGAAATCGGGAAACCGCCGGGCTCGCAGCGTGAAGAAGTAGTCCGCTTCGTTCTTGTCCAACTCGTGCCCGAACGCTGCAACCTCCTCGAACGACGGCATCGCGCGCACCTCGGTCTTCAGATACCAGGAGGTCAGCGGCCAGACGTCGGAGTAGATCACCGACTCGTCCAGGGAAGAGTCCTGCTGGTCGAGCCATTCGGCGGACGTCCTTGCGGCAGCCACGTAGCGGTCCACTTCTCTCGGCGTCGCAAACAGGGTTCCGCCGACGAGGATCGCCACGATGCCGATTACAGTCACCGGGACGATGAAGTCGGACAGTCCTCGGCGAATCGGGCCATGAGCGCTTCTGATCGTGCCGAAGACGTACCCGAGCTCCCGCGCGACAATCGACCATCCCCGCATGGCGAAGTAGATGAAGCCCGGCGCCATCGTGATGAAGTAGCGAGGCACCTGTATCGTCTGGTGGCCGTGGAAGTCGAGGTAGGCAAGGAGCCAGGCGAGCATGGTCGCGTCCAGCGCGGCGAGCGCTGTGGTTCGCTCAGAAGTGTCGGAATCGGTCGACGCGTCGCGCGGGGCCAGCGATCTGTAGACGGCGATCAGCGCGATCGGGATCGTTATTTGCCGAAGGAACAGTCCGCCGGCCAACTGGGCACCGATCGCCGGAAGCACTCCGAGTGCCGCGAACAACCATCTTCTTGCCGGCAACCGCTCGTGCTCGACATAGCCGCCTACTCCTCGGATGAGGCCGACGGCTCCGATGAGCAGTAGGAAGACGGTGATGAGTACGAGCCGTTCGGGGCCGAGCAATTGCACGATGTTTCGCAAGTAGAAGAGGGCCTGACCGGAGGCGCCTCCCTCGCCCGCCGGTGACGTGATCTCTTCCGAGAATCCGAACGCGATGATGAAGGGAAAGAGCGAGTCCCCGAAACGCTTCTGGTAGAAGAAGGCCGCGGGCAGATAGGTTCCGACCGCAAGCACGACGGCCGCAATGATTCGGCGGGCCTGGCGGAAGGGCTGCCACCGGAGAACCACCCAGACGACCGCCGGGAATGCCACGAGCAAGGCTGTGAATCGTGTGAGCACTGCGGTCACGAACAGGGGTCCTGCGAGCAGATACCACCACGGGCTTCTCTCGGTCGCGGCGACCAGTGCGAGAAGCGTCCACAGGGAAAGCGCGATCGAGGCGGTATCCGTGTAGCCCAACCCCAGGTACGCCCAAAGCGGTGTAACGGCCAGAAGCGCGAGCGCACCTGCAGTCGCAAACACCGGCTCAAGCCGCTTGCGCGTGAGCAGGTAGAACGCAAGCAATCCCGACAGCGAAAGGGCACCATCGACCCATTGGATCGCGGATTCGTGAAGCGGGACTCCCGTTCTGAACACGAGCGAGGTCAGCCACGACAGGAACGGCGGACGGTGCAGTTCTGTGTAGCCGAATCCCTTGCCGGCGAACTCGGCGGCATTGGCCAGGAAGGCGTAGGTGTCCCAGCCGGGACCAACGTGGATCGCATTGAGCACCTTGAACACGACGAGTGTGCCGCCGACGACGATGACCAGACCTGCAGCCAGCAGGCCCATCATGTTCGGCTGGCGCTCTGAAGGCGAGGAGCGATCCATCTAGCCGTTCCTCCGCATCGAATCGATCCAGCGCAAGACGATTACGAAGCTGAACAGGAGCGGTGCGAGTACCGTCGCTGCGAACCGCGCCACGCGCAGGAACGATGCGGCCAACACGACGAAGGTTCCCGTTACCAGTTCGATCGAGCGCAGCCGAAGAGTTCGCAGGTCGCTGCGGGTCGTCTGCATGGGTCCGTTCATCGTCCACTGCTGCTTCTCAGTGAGCGTAACGAGGAAACCCGAGAAGCGGAAGTGGAAGACGATGAATCTGTATACCGGCAGGCCGAGAAGCGCCCACCCGCACTTCTCCATGCGAGCCTTCGTGTGATCGTCGGCTATCGCGTGCACCGCGAGAGCGTTCACGATCTCCAAGATGAGGTAGAAGGCCACGAGGGCGACGCCTGCAAGGGCAATGATTCGCCACGAGTAGCCGATCATCGGGAAGAACATCAGGAGTGGTGCCCAGATCAGCCTCGGGAAGGCCAGCGTGTGGTCTAACAGGAGCATCTTGGGCAACGCGAACCGTCCGAACTTGCCGAACTGCCGCGAACCCACGACGTCCTGGTTGAGGCCGCAGACCTCAAGCTGGCCGCGCGCCCAGCGTACCCGCTGAGCGTATAGGCCGTCCCATTCGACGACCGGTTCAAGGTACGCCTTCGCATTGTCCACGAAGCCGACCTGAGCACCCTTTCGGTGGAACTCGAATGTGAGACACGTGTCCTCGGACACGGTCGAGTTGTTGTAGCTGCACCCGGCGAGTGTCTCGCGACGGAACGCCGAATAGGCGCCGGCGAGCGTGTACATCGTCCCGGTGATCGCCTGCGACCGGCGTCCGAGATCGAAAGAGGACAGGTACTCGAGGAACTGGCTCTTGGCCAGGTAGCGCTCTATCGGACCGAGCTTCCTCGGCACGATGTGCCCGTCCTCGTCGAGCACGATCTGGCCGACTTCGTCGCGTGCTTCGATGATGTCCCAGTCGATCTCGATGTTGCCCGTCGCTGCTGCAAGTTCGGGGTTTCGCGCGAACGCGGCCGCCGTGTTGCGCACGGCGTCCGGGGCCAGCACGACATCGCTGTCGATGTTGATGATGATCTCGCCCGTTGCGGCTTCTATGCCCGCATTCAGCGCGTGGGCTTTGCCCTGATGCCCGTTCTTGATGAGTTCGAGCGTGCCGTTGAAGGGTCCCACGCGAATCGGCTTGCCACGGACCCGGAAGCCGCTCCCGCTCGCGTCGCCTTCGGGCGCGCCACCGTTCAGATGGACCTCGACACGATCTGCAGTACCGTCGGTGGAGCCGTCGTCGACGACGATGATTTCGAGTTTGTCGTGCGGATAGTCCTGCGCTTTCAACGAGTTCAGGCAGCGGTCAATGACCTCTGCCTCGTTGTGTGCCGGAACGATGACCGACAGAGTCGGCAGCTCCCAGTCCTCGAGCCTGCGGCGGCGACCACGGTCGAGCCTGCGAGTCTTGACGATGTAGAGCCGCGCCACGGCTTCGACGCCGTCCACGAGTATCGGCGTGATCAGCCACACGCCCCAGATGAGGAGGAATGTCCAGATGCTACTCATCGGACGTCTCCTCCACTCGGGACTTCACGACGCCGAGCGTCGGCCGCGTCATCAAGTACCAGTAGAGTGCCACCGTCACGGCGAAGAAGAACAGCCGGCCGAAGACGGCGTGTGCCGGGAATACCCAGCTCGTGCCAAAGGCGTCGATGATGAAGACTATGAGCAGTATTCGCAGGAGGTTCATGACGTACGTGACACCGAGCCCGATGCCTGCAGTCAGAGCCTTGCGTCCGTTCGAGAATGCCGGATAGAAGATCGCGAGACCTACGATCGCCGCCATCTCCAGCAAAGCCGAGCATTCGATACCGATGTCGAAGACCGCCCAGCCGGTGTGGTTGCGGATTGCAAGTCCTGTGTCGCCTAGAACGTCGAGTGTTATGCCGAGGCCGGTGGCCAGCGAGACAGTCTGCCGCGCCTCGATCGCCTCCAGCCACGCGTCGTAGCCGAGCACGCTCGCTGCGAATAGAGCGAGCAGGATGAAGCCGAACGCTCCGTTCAAGTAGAAGAGGAGCCAGCGGCGCGAGCGCCACAGCATCAGCGTTGCGATCGCCCACCCGAGCGCGGCGAGGACGAGCTGTGCGACCGAAAGCGTCACTGCTGGGCACCTCCTCGGCCGAGGCGGTCGCGATGGCGCCACGCAACGTACGCTCCGAAGGCTGCTGCCAGAAGGAACAGGGGCCAGCCGAGCGCGGGTATCGAGTAGAACTGCGCGGTCTTGTCGTCGATGGGCGTACCGTCGGACTCGGTCCACGCCGCGGTGACGTTGTACGTTCCTTGGTTGGGGAACTGCGAGTTGCTGACGGTCCAGGGAACCGGCTCTGACCAGGTGCCGCTGCCGGAGACGTCCACTCCGCTCGACACGTGGGTGGCACTGACCTCGTCTACGCCATTCCACAGGACCGGAGCCCCTGTTCCGTCGATGTATGTGTCGCCCGAGTCGAACGTGCCGTCGCCGTCGCCGTCCCACCAGATGACGTACGTCACCGTGGAGCTGGTGATGTCGGCTGCGCCGTAGTTGGCGAGCGACGACGTGACCGCCACGTCTTGACCGACGCCCGGGGCGTCCGTGGCCGAAAGCGCGGTGATCTCGGCGTTGAAGCTGACAGTGAACGGAGACGTCTCGAGCAGGTTGTCGCGCCTGTCGTACAGCTCGACGACCCAGTAGCCGGTTGGGTCCGTTTCCAGGGTCAGGTACTCGTCGAACGCCATCCCTTGAGTGTCGACTCTTCTCAGCGAGCTCGTGCGCACTGTGGCCCCGTCGGCGTCCTTCCACACGAAGTACACGTCGTCACCTGGTGCGAGACCGGTTGCACGTGCATATACCTGATCGCCGAGGACGTATTCCTCGGTCTGGTTGACGTAGCCGGGGTCTTCGTACGTCGCGAGCATGCGTACGATCGTGTGATCGGTCACCGCATCGGACTGGCTGCCGGTGATCGCGGTGACAACCGTGTTGTCCTCGACGCCCTCGCCCGTCCCAGCGGGCACGAACACTCTCACGATGATGTCTTCGGTAGCCCCGTACGGCCCGACGTCGATCTCGGTGATCTGCGTGATCCCGTCGCTGGCATAGATTCGCGCGTC
>JAOUET010000100.1 GCA_029858605.1 Coriobacteriia bacterium
GTCGTGTTCCCCGACGCCGACGTGAAGGTCTTCCTGACGGCTTCCGCCGAGGAGAGAGCGCGCCGGAGGCATGACGAGCGGCAGGCCAGAGGCGAGTCCGTCGAGGCCGCAGAGGTGCATGCGGACATGGTCGCGCGCGATGCGGCCGACTCCACGCGCGCGACGGCGCCGCTGCAGGCCGCTGACGACGCGACGCGCATCGACACGACCGGGATGTCGATTCTCGAGGTCGTCGGCATACTGGCGGCGCTAGTGACAGCAACAACCGGCGTCCCCGAGCTCACCCGAGATGGGGAAATGTCGTGACGGGTCCGGCGTCGCCTTCGTATCGATGGACTCTCGCGCGCTTCCTGCGGGTGACCGTGGCAAAGCTTCTAGTGCTCCTTTTCCGCGTTCGCGCGATAGGTCTCGAGAACTTGCCCGACGGCGGGGCGATCCTTGCCGGCAACCACCAGTCGTACGCCGATCCCGTTCTTCTGTGGTGTAAGACGCCGAGGCCCGCGCACTTCATGGCCAAGGCGGAGCTCTGGGAAGTGCCGATCGTCGGGTGGGTCGTGGCACGCGTTTGGGCGTTTCCCGTCCGACGCGGCGCGGCCGATCGGGAAGCGATCAGGACCGCGGTCGAACTCGTTCAAGAAGGCGAGTTGGTCGGGGTGTTTCCCGAAGGAACCCGGCACCAGGCCGAGGGTCTTGGCGAAGCGCACGGTGGCGCCGCATTCGTGGCAATGCGAAGCGGGGCGCCCATCGTTCCCGTCGGCATTGCGGGAACAGACCGCATCATGCCCGAAGGCAAACGATTCATACGCTTTCCAAGGGTTACGATGTCCTTCGGTGCCCCGCTGTACCCGAGTCACTACGATCATCTGGGGCGCAAGGACCGCGTGACAATGATGACCGGCGAGATCATGCGCCGAATAGCCGCACAGATCGAGACAGCCAAGGAGGCCTGAGCAGATGCGTGTCGAGGTGGCGACACATGCGGGAGTGTGCTACGGCGTCGAACGGGCGTTGCGCCTCGCCGGGGAATCGGCCGAGAGCGGCGATCGCGTGCGCACGCTAGGGCCTCTGATCCACAACCCGCAGGCCGTCGCCGCCCTCAAGGAAATGGGCATCGAGGTCGCCGGCTGTCTCGACGAGGTCGGCGACGGCACGCTTATCATCCGCTCGCATGGGGTCGACCCCGCGATCATCGCGCAAGCGCAGGAGAAAGGGCTCGACGTCGTGGACGCGACGTGCCCATTCGTCTCCGCCGCGCACACTTGCGCGCGCGACTTGAACGAGAAGGGCTACGCCGTTGTGATCGTCGGCGAGGAGGATCACCCGGAAGTGGAGGGTATCCAGGCTCACGCAGGGGGTAGCGCGCTCATCGTCCAGTCCGCCGAAGACTTGCCCGAGCGTCTTCCCGCGCGCAACGTCGGCGTCGTGGTGCAAACCACCCAGTCTCTTGCCAGGCTCGAGGAAGTCGTGGCGGCGCTGCTCCCGCGCGTCGCGGAACTGAGGGTCTGCAACACCATCTGTTCGGCCACGGCGAAGCGACAGCTCTCGGCCGAAGAACTCGCGCGCACCGTGGACGTCATGATAGTCGTCGGCGGGCACAACTCCGGCAACACGACCCGCCTGGCGGAGATCTGCGCGAGCGTGAACCCTCGTACGTACCACGTGGAGACCGCCGACGAGCTGGACCCGGCCTGGTTCGAGGGTGCCGAGTCGGTGGGCGTAACCGCCGGTGCCTCTACTCCCGGCGTGCAAATGCAGAATGTCATCGCCGCCATCGAGGCGTTGGACTAGCGCCATGCCTTCGGCACCAGATTCGTCCGGCGGGGGACTGGTGGCCGAGGTGGCTCCCGGCTCCCCGGCCGAGCGCGCGGGTCTGGCCGTCGGGGACCGCGTCTTGAGCGTCGCCGGCGAGGAGCTCCGCGACGTCATCGACTGGATGTGGGCGGCCGGCGAGCCCACCGTCTCGGTGCAAGTCATCCGCGCCGACGGTACCCGAGCATCGGTCTTGCTCGAGCGTGCGGCGGACGAGGCATGGGGCTTCGATTTCTCCGAGGCCCTCTTCGACGGCGTGCGCACGTGCGCGAACCGCTGCGAGTTCTGCTTCGTAGCACAGCTCCCGCCGGGACTCCGGCGCTCGCTCTACGTTCGCGACGACGACTTTCGGCTGTCCTTTCTTTCCGGCAACTTCATCACGCTTACCAATCTTGCGGACGCAGACGTGCAACGCATCTTGGATCAGGCGCTCTCACCGCTATACGTGTCGCTTCACGTAGTCGACCCCGCATTGCGCGCAAGGCTGCTGTGCCCTGCCGAAGACCGGGCCCTCGAGCGCTTTGACCAGCTGCTGGAGGGTGGCGTCGACCTTCACGTGCAGATCGTCCTGGTTCCTGGAGCCAACGACGGCGACGCCCTCGACGAGACGCTCACGTGGCTCGCCGAACGTGAGGGTGTGACCTCCGTGGGCGTCGTGCCGCTCGGATACACGAAATACCAGGACAGATACACGCACAGCTACGCCAACGCCCTGGACGCCGCGAAGGTCATCCAGCAGGTCCAGCGATGGCAGTTCGCTATGCGCGAGCGCGACGGCGTGACTTGGGTCCACCTCGCCGACGAGTTCTACCTGAACGCGGGCGCGCCCTTGCCGTCGACGGACTTCTATGACGGCTTTCCGCAATACGAGAACGGCATCGGGCTCGTGCGCTCCTTCGTCGACGAGGTCACGCAGGCGCGCGTCGCGATCGAGAACGCCCTCCTCGGCCTGCCCCCAGAAGAGGAGTCCGTGACGGTCGTGACGGGCATCATGGCGGTCACGACACTGGCTGGCGCCATGAACGCCTGCGAAGCGGCCGGACGCGTTCGGCTGCTCGGCGTCCCAAACTCCTTCTTCGCCGGAAACGTGTCCGTGACGGGATTGCTGACCGGGCGCGACATAGCCGAAGCGATCGCGTCAGACGCACACCCGGGAATCTACGTTCTTCCGGACGTGATCTTCAACGCCGAAGGGAAGACACTCGACGAGCTCGACCTCGACGCGCTGCGCGAGTTCACGGGTGCCGACATTCGCGTGGTATCCTCAGACGCTGCGGGGCTGGTCGATGCGTTCACAGGCGCACAGCCGACGCATCGCTGACCGGACAGGGGACCGAAATGCCACTTCCCATCGTGGCTGTCGTCGGGCGGCCGAACGTGGGCAAGTCAACGCTCGTCAACCGCATCGCGCAGACCGCCGACGCAATCGTGCACGAAGCCAGAGGCGTGACCCGCGACCGTTCGTACCACCGTGCCGATTGGAACGGCCGGGACTTCATGCTGATCGACACCGGCGGTATCGAACCGGCTAAGAACGGTCCCTTCGCAGCCTCCGTGACCACTCAGGCACTGATGGCTACCGAGGAGGCCGACATCATCGTCATGCTCGTGGACGGCCAGGCCGGAATCGCGCCCGACGACCAAGAAGTCGCGAAGCTCCTGAAGCGCTCCAAGAAGCCGGTGTTCCTTCTGGTGAACAAGGTCGACGATCCCGCGCGCGAGGAGGCCGTCCATGATTTCTGGCCTCTTGGCCTTGGCGAACCGTTGGCGGTGTCTGCACTACACGGTCACAACACCGGCGACATCCTGGACGCAGTCGTCGCGAAGCTCCCGGAAGAGACGCCCGTCGAAGAGACAGAGGCGGTCGGAGTAGCGATCATAGGCCGTCCCAACTCCGGCAAGTCGTCGTTGCTGAACCGTCTAGCAGGCGTTGAGCGCGCAATCGTCAGCGACGTGCCGGGAACCACACGGGACGCGCTTGACGTTCTCGTGGAGCGAGACGAACAAGCCTATCGGTTCGTGGACACTGCCGGAATCCGCAGGAAATCCCAGATCGATGAGGATGTCGAGTACTACGGATTCGTGCGCGCCATGCGCGCGATCGACCATGCGGACATCGCGTTGCTCGTCATCGACACGGCGATCGGCGTGACGGACGGTGATCAGCGCATAGCCCGCTTCACTCACGAGCGAGGATCCGGCCTCATCGTCCTCCTCAACAAGTGGGACCTCGTCGATTCGGACGAGATGCGCGAGGACATCGAGTACCAGCTGCAGAGCCGCCTCGGTTTCGTCGGCTACGCTCCGGTCCTGAGGATAAGCGCGCTTACCGGTGCCAAGGTCCACCGCATCTTCGACGCACTCGAGGTGGTCTACGGGAACCACAGGCGGCACGTCACTACGAGCGCGCTCAACCGACTGCTGACGGACATGCGCGAGTTCGGACACACCATCAGCAAGCAGGGCAAAGTCCTTCGGCTACAGTATGTGACCCAGACTCGCACCGAACCGCCGGGGTTCACGTTCTTCGCGAACCATCCCAGACTCGTGGACGACAGCTACCGGCGCTACATCGAGAACCGTATGCGCGAAGCGTTCGACTTCACGGGAACACCTGTATTCTTGAAGTTCCGGAACAAGGATTGACGGGGGCAGATGGAGGACTGACGTCTGCGCATGGATATCGTCGTCGGCATGTGGCTGTGGCTCCTCGCAGCGTATTTCCTCGGGGCAATCCCGTTCGCGCTACTCGTCGGAAAGTGGCTCTACGGCACCGACGTGAGGGATTACGGTTCGGGCAACCTCGGGGCCACCAACGTCTACCGCGTGCTCGGTTGGGGCGCCGGTATGATCGTGTTCGCGCTCGATGTGGGGAAGGGCGCCCTCGCGGTCTGGATAGCGTCGCTCCTGCATCCGCAAAGCATGGGACCCGAAGTGCACGATTGGGTCCTCATCGGAGCTGCGCTGGCCGCGGTCGTGGGGCACTCGTACTCGCCCTACATACGATTCCGCGGCGGCAAGAGCGTAGCGACCGCGGCAGGTGCACTGCTCTTCATCACGCCCCTCGCATGGCCCATCCTGTTCGGCACGTTCATCGTTGTCGTGGCCGCGAGTCGTATGGTCTCGCTCGGCTCGATCGTCATAGCGGTGGAGTTTCCGCTGCTCACGCTTTGGCTTTACGGCGACAGTACCGCAATCGTCACGATGTCGTTCGTCACGTCGGCGCTCGTTCTGTGGCGGCACCACCGCAACATGCGGCGCATCGTGCGCGGCGAAGAAGCTAAGATAGGCCTCAGAGGCCGAACGGCGGGGCCTTCAAGGAATCCCGCAGAAGGTAGAGATGACGAGGGAGGGGCATCCTGACATGCGTGTCGCGGTAATCGGCGCGGGCTCGTGGGGCACCGCAGTGTCATGGTTGCTCGGGGGTAAAGGGCTCGACATCTCGCTTTGGGCCCGGGAGACGGAGATCGCCGCGGGAATCTCGGAGACGCGCAGCAACCCGCTCTACCTTCGGGACGTGGTACTCCCCGACAACGTCGAGGCATCCTCGGACATCGAGGTTGCCCTCTCCGGGGCCGAGGCGGTCGTGATGGTCACGCCCAGCGTCGGCGTGCGTTCCACGGCCGAAGCCATGCGCCCGCACCTCTCTTCGACCACACCGGTCGTCGTGCTCTCCAAGGGTGTCGAGAACGGGACGCTGATGCTCATGACGGAGGTTCTCGAGGACGTCTTGGGAGCCAGAGAGCGCCTGGCCGGCCTTTCCGGGCCGAACCACGCCGAGGAGGTCAGCAAGGGGATACCTTCGGCTACGGTCATCGCTGCCCACGAAGAGAGCGTCGCCCAGCTTTTCCAGGACATCTTCATGGCCCCGACGTTTCGCGTCTACACGAACCCCGATGTCGTGGGTGTGGAGCTCTGCGGCGCCTCGAAGAACGTGATCGCAGTCGCGGCGGGTATGTCGGACGGTATGGGATACGGCGACAACACGAAGGCGACTCTCATGACGCGCGGTCTTGCCGAGATGGCTCGCCTCGGCCGAAGGCGTGGCGCGAACCCGCTGACCTACATGGGACTGGCCGGAGTCGGCGACCTGATCGCGACCTGCACGTCCCGTCACAGCCGTAACCGCGGTCTGGGCGAGCATGTCGCCAAGGGCGGGACCGTGGCTTCGTTCGAATCCGAGACGAAGATGGTGGCCGAAGGTGCCTTGAGCTGTATCTCGGTCGGCGAGCTGGGGAAACGCGAAGGTGTCGAGCTGCCGATCACGAGGCAGGTACGCTCCATACTGCACGAAGGCGGCTCGCTTGCCGACGCTCCCGAGGCGTTGATGGGGCGTGCAGCCCAAGACGAGTTCCACGGAATGGGCCTGGTCGACATCTAGGGCTGACGAAAGGGTATCCATGACCGATCGCATCTTGATGGCGCCGTCGATTCTTTCGGCCGACTTCACCCGGCTCGCCGAAGCCGTGGAGCTCATCGAGGCAGGTGGCGCGGACTACATCCATGTCGACGTGATGGACGGGCACTTCGTCCCGAACATGACGATCGGACCTCCCGTGGTCAAAGCGCTCAGTCGCGTTGCCTCGATGCCCCTCGACGTGCACCTGATGATCGACAACGCGGACTCCACGGTGCAGTGGTATCTGGATGCGGGAGCGGACATCGTGACCGTGCACGTGGAAGCCTGCGATCATCTCCACCGAGTCATACAGTCGATTGTCGCGGCTGGAGCGAAGGCCGGCGTCTCGCTGAATCCCGCCACCCCGGTCGAGAGCCTCCAGGACGTCTTGGCCATCGTCGACCTGGTGCTCGTGATGAGCGTCAACCCAGGATTCGGCGGCCAGTCGTTCATCCCACACACGATCGAGCGTCTGAGGCGTCTGAGCGCTCTGTGTGCCGAGCAGGGCGCTTCACCCATCGTCGAGGTCGACGGCGGGATCGACGCGACGATCGCTCCGCTCGTGGCCGAAGCGGGCGCCCGCGTGCTGGTCGCCGGAAACGCCGTCTTCTGCCAAGAGGACCCCGTTGCGGCGATGAACGCGATACGCGCCGCGGGCGAGGCGGCGCTCTAGCACCCCGGCGCCTGCGCGAGCACCTCATCCAAGAACCCGTCGGCAACCCGAGAGTTCGGATCTCGCGCACTCCAACAG
>JAOUET010000101.1 GCA_029858605.1 Coriobacteriia bacterium
TCGAAGCCGGTGCGACGTTCCGGCCATCGAGGGCGAGTCAGTCGCGAGCGTCGCTGGTCGTTTCGCTTGTCAGTGTGTGCAGGCATGTTTGCGGGTCCGTGATGCTCGACGATGGTTCGGAAAGTCTACCACACGAGCGGCACTGGGCGCGGGCCACTCGGCAGTCGGAGTGAGTCGCTGAGGGCGGGTTCCGCTAGCATGAGCGCATGGACGCGAAGGATCTCGACATGCTTGGCGAACTCGGGGAGGAGTTCTTCGCGCGCGATCCACGTGAGGTGGCGCCCGGACTCCTCGGAGCCGTGCTTGTATGTCGCAAGGGCGGTGCGACGGTCGCTGGGCGAATCGTCGAAGCGGAGGCCTACTTGGGCGCCGACGATCCCGGCTCTCATGCGTCGACGAAGGGAATCACGCTACGCAACGCCGTGATGTACGGTCCGCCGGGGCACCTCTACGTGTATTTCACGTACGGAAGCCATCACATGCTCAACATCGTGTGCGAGCCGCACGAAACAGCCGGAGCCGTCCTGATTCGGGCGCTCGAGCCGCTTCTTGGCATCGAAGAGATGCGTCACCGCCGTGGCAAGAAGTCCCTCCTGGAACTCTGCAATGGACCCGGCAAGCTTGCAGAAGCCCTCGGTCTGGACTTGTCGGACAACGGGAGTAGACTTGGGCGAGGCCCGGTCAGAATCCTTGCAGGTTCGCCAGTCACCGAGCGAGTGGCGGTCTCGGGCCGCGTCGGACTTTCGGTGGGTCATGAGCTGCACCTTCGGTACTTCCTGGAAGGCAATACGCATGTGTCAAAGGGTCGCACCGGCCCGGCGCGCTCTCGCAGGCGCACTGAAACGGGACGTGACGGGCCGAAGTGAGGGCGGAGGAGGCGGAAGACGGTGAGTATGAAGCTCGGTGAGGTCTATCAGACGGCGGTGCGCAAGGGCATGGCCGAGGATGTGCGGGACGCCGAGGAGCTGCAGCGCTTGCTTGACGAGGCTCGCAAGGTCTACGAGAAGCTCGACGAAGAAGAGAAGGAGTTCTTCGACACCGAGAAGCTCACCAACCCCTACTCGGACACTCGAATCTGCGAGGGCGATCTCGACACCGACGTGCGCGGTCTCATCGTCGGCATCGACATGGAGGTCGGCGAAGTGGTACTCGCCGACAGGCTCAGAGAGAAGGGCGAGCCGATCGATCTCATCCTCGCGCATCACCCCGAGGGATCTGGCTACGCGAACCTTCACGAGGTCATGGGGATGCAGGCGGACCTTTGGGCCAGGCAGGGCGTTAGCATCGCGGTGGGCGACACGCTCATCGGGCCGCGCGCGCAGGAGATTCGGCGGAAGCTCATGCCCGTCAACCACTATCGAGCTGTGGACGCGGCCAGAATCCTCGGCTTCGCCAGCATGTCGTGTCACACGCCAGCCGACAACTGCGTGAACTCGCATGTCCAGCGCATGCTGGACGAGAAGTCCCCGCGCACGCTGGATGACGTCGTCAAGACCCTCAGGACCATTCCTGAGTACGCGGACGCTGCGCGCAAGGGCTACGGACCCATCATCGTTCAGGGCTCCGGATCCTCGCGCGCCGGGCGTATCGTCGTGGACATGACCGGCGGGACGGAAGGACCCAAAGAGGCTCTCGACCGTCTCGTACAGGCGGGCGTGGGAACTCTAGTCGGCATGCACTACTCGGAGGATCACCGCAAGCAGGCAGAGGAGCTCAAGCTCAGTCTCGTTATCGCGGGGCACGTCTCCTCGGACGCCATCGGGATGAACATCATCCTCGACGAGATCGAACGCGTCGGGGAGATCGAGGTAGTCGCGACGTCGGGGATGGTACGCATCCGCCGAGACGAACACGGCGTGGTGGTCTAGCGGCCGAGCGTTCCGATGGCGTCGCCGCTATGGCGATGGCGTCGATGTGGGCTCGGGTTCCGGTTCCGGTGCCGGAGGCGGTGCCGGAGGCGGTGCTTTCGGGCCCTTGGAGACCTTTAGCGTCAGCGTCGTTCCCTGCGAGACTTTGGAGCCGGCCTTTGGGTCCTGGCCTATGACAGTCCCCTCCTTCGCCTCGTCGTAGACCTTCTTGACGGAAAGCTTGAATCCTGACTCGCTCACAAGCTTCTCCGCCTCGCCCAGCGACAGACCGACGAGCTTGGGAACAGCGATCTTCGGCACCCATTCATCGCGCCACTTGTACTCCGGTTTGTCCTGCTTCTCGAAGTCCAGTACAGGTTCCCCGGCGAGCGCTCGTTTCATGAAGTCCGCCCAGATCGGTGCCGCCAGAGTGCCGCCGAAACCTCTCGCGCCGTGCACGTTGCGCATCGCAGTCTCGGTCTCGTAGTAGCCGACCCACACGGACGTCACCAACTGTGGTGTGTAGCCGACAAACCACGCGTCGCGGTAGTTCTGGCTGGTCCCGGTCTTGCCTGCCGCCGGACGACCGATGTTGGCGCGCCTCCCCGTGCCGCCACTGATGACACCCTTCAAGATGCTGGTGGCTGCGTAGGCTATCTCGGGCTCGAGCACTCGTTCGCCGTCGGGCTCGGCTTCGAACACGACGTCACCGTCGGGCCCGACCACCTTGGTTATCGCCATTGCCGGATAGTGCACGCCGTTGGTGGCGAGCGTTCCGTACGCCGAAGCCATCTCGAGCGGCGTGACGTTCTGGCTCCCCAGGGCGATCGACGGGTAGGGGGGCATGTCAGAGGAGATACCCATGCGATGGGCCGTCTCACCGACTCGCTCGGCCCCGCTCGCCTCGTCCGTGTTGAGATCCCAGATCAGCCTTGCGAACACTGTGTTGACCGAAGAACGAGTGGCCGACTCCATCGTTATCATGCCGCGACCGCGGCCTTCGCTGTTGGAGACGATCCATGGGGGATTGGACGGTATTACGGCAGGCGATGATGAATCCACGTAGCGGTGTGGGGGCATCCCATCTTCGAGCGCCGTGACTAGCACGAACGTCTTGAAGGACGATCCGGGCTGACGGCGCCCCTGTGTGGCCAGGTTGAACTTGTTCTTGCTGTAGTTCTCACCGCCCACCATCGCCTTGATCGCCCCGTCACGCGGATCGATCGCAACCAGCGCGCAGTCGGGATCGCCTCGGCTGCCCAAGTGGTTCTTGGTGACCTTCTCCGCGTCTGCCTGCAGTCCGGTGTCGAGAGTCGTGTAGATGGTGAGACCGCCCTGGAAGACGAGCGCCTGACTGTACTCCTGCTGCAACAGCTTCTTCACGTGTGCCACGAAATAGTGCGCACGGTAGATGCCCTGTTCCGGATCCTTGGAGCGCTTCAGTTCTAGCGGTGCGTCGGTAGCTTCATCGTGTTCTGCCTGCGTGATGGCACCCTTGGCGAGCATGCGGTCGAGGACGTGTGCGCGACGTTCGACGGCCCCGTCCGGGTTCGCAAATGGGTTGAGACGACTTGGAGCCTGGGCGAGACCGGCGAGGAGGGCAGACTCGGGCAAAGTGAGCTGGTCTGCATTCTTGGAGAAGAACGTCTTCGCCGCAGCTTGAGCTCCGTAGGCTCCCTCGCCTAGATAGACGGTGTTCAGATAGAGTTCGAGGATGCTCCGCTTCGCTTCGATGCGGTCGCCGTCGAACTCCTCCAGCTTGTATTCCTCGAGTTTCGTTGCCAGGAATGCCTCTCGGACCTTGTACTTGAGCGTCCGATCGGTCCTCTCGTCTCTCAAGATCGTATTGTCGACGTACTGCTGGGTGATGGTGGAGGCACCTTCGACGGTAGTCCCGGTCGTGAAGTTCGTGACTGCTGCACGTGCGATACCCATGTAGTCGACACCGTCGTGCTCGTAGAAACGCTCGTCCTCTACGGCGACTATGGCGTCCGCGAGATCCGTCGAGATTGCCGAGATGGGGACGACGGTACGGTTCTCTAGGTAGAGCTTCGCGAGCAGCTTGCCATCAGCGGAGTAGATGCGTGTCGCTTGTGCGACATCGAAGACTTCGGGGGATTCGTAGTCCGGTAGGTCCTCAAGCCAGGAGCTCACGACGGCGTACGCAGTGAGAGCGCCAAGAAGAACGACGCCCAGAATGGCGGCAACGACCGCGCCTGCAACGACGATCGCCAAGGGCACGGCGCGATTGCCGCGGCGCGTGCGTCGGCGAGGACGCCTCCTTGACATGCCCCTGCCTCACCTCCAGGCTCTCATTGTGCCGCATGCTGCGATTCGCGTGCCAGGCAACTTTGCGCGCGTTACCGAACCGAGGGAATGCCGCGCACGCTGCTCGAGCATCCTGATTCAATCGACACTCACCGGGGCGCTACATGATTCGAGACGGGCACAGATCTCCTCGACCGGAACTGCTCGCACCCGCCGGTGGCCCCGATGCGCTCCTGGCCGCAGTGAACAATGGGGCCGATGCCGTCTACCTGGGCGTGGAAGAGTTCAACGCGCGTCGTGGTGCCGAGAACTTCGCGCTCGATTCTCTCTCGGATGCATGCAAGCTAGCTCACCTGCATGGTGCTGAGGTGTATCTGACCGCCAACATCCTCGCTCTTCCCGAGGAGATTCAGCGTGCCGTGGGACTCGTGGATTCGGCGTGGGCTGCCGGCGTGGACGCCGTGATAGTCCAGGACCTCGGCCTCATGCGCGTCCTCCTCGATCTGCTGCCTGAAGTGCGAATGCACGCATCGACCCAGGTAGGCGCACACAATCGGGCAACGATAGAGGAACTCGCAAGACTGGGAGTCTCGCGCGTCACCCTGGCGCGCGAGACATCTCTGGATGAGATCGCCCGCCTGTCAGAATCGTCTTCGGTGGAGATAGAGTCCTTCGTTCATGGCGCGTTGTGCTTCTGCTACTCGGGCCAGTGTCTGATGTCTTCGGTGATCGGGCGGAGGTCGGGCAACCGCGGACTCTGCGCCCAGCATTGCCGTCAAGAATATGCGCTCGAAACCTCGGACGGTGAAGCGGTCGAGACGCCGGGGCCGTACTTGCTGAGCCCCAAAGACCTGTGCGGCCTGGACGTGCTGCCCGGGTTGGTGCGGTCAGGTGTGGCGGCACTCAAGATCGAGGGACGGATGAAGAGTCCCGAGTACGTTGCGCTCGTCACAGGCGTCTACCGAGCGGCACTGGACCGCGCGATCGACGACCCCGATGGGTTCGAGGCAACGGACGCAGAGCACTCGATTCTCGAAGAGGCTTTCAGCCGAGGATTCAGCTCCGCATACCTCGCAGGCATTCGTGACAACAGGATGATGAGCTACACACGCCCGAACGATCGCGGGGTGCTCGTCGGCAGAGTCGCCGAAGTATCGGATCGTGCGGTCAAGCTTCGTCTTCAGCGTCCGCTAGAGGCTGGAGACACAGTGGAGTTCTGGACCTCCCGGGGCCGGTTCGCTCAGGAGGCGGGAGAGATGCGCCTCGAAGACAGCGTCGCAATGGCAGCTCCCGCGGGCGAGATCGTCGAGATCGAAGTGACCGATCGCGTTTCGCGCGGCGACCGCGTCTTCCGCGTTTCGAATGCAGCACTTGAGGAGAGTGCGCGCCGCACTTTCGCAAGGGAGTCTGAGCACGGACGAGTACCGATCGACATACGCGTGCGACTGGTTGCCGGGGAGCCGCTGTGGGTGGAGGTCTCGGACGGCACGCACACCGGTGTCGCCGAAGGGCCGCACGTCGAACGCGCGCGGACGAAGGCCGTGACCGTCGAGGAGATCATCGAGCACGTGGGCAGGCTAGGCGGGACTCCCTACGATCCACGCTCGTGGGACGTGGAACTCCTTCCCGGCGTAGGTATCGGCTTCTCGGCTCTGCACAGGGCAAGACGCGAAGCGATCGAGAGCTTGCAGCAAGCTGTGCTGTCGGACTGGACCGAGCGCGCGCCCTCGCAGCCTGTGGTTCCGGATCTCGAGGAACGCTCCGCTCATGAAGGCACCGTACCCAATGTCGTGGCGTGGTGTTTGGAGGTAGCAGTCGCACAAGCGTGCCTGCACGCCGGGGCAGACGAAGTCGTCGTGCCCCACTGGGTGCTCGCGGACTCCCGTCCGGGCGAGGGATTCGTCGTAGAGCTGCCACGTGTGGCTCACGATCGGGAAGCAGAGGAGCTGCTTGCGGGGCTCGCAGGCATCGGCAGTGCGGTCGCCGGAAACGTCGGTTTCGTGCGGGCACTGTCGACGGGGGGGACCGAGGTCGAGGGTCACTGGGCGCTCAACGTCACGAACGCCTGGACGAGCCGCGTGTACGCCGAGATGGGTGCGAGTTTCGTCTGGCTCTCGCCCGAGCTGAACCAACAGCAGATCGCTGCGGTCGTTCGTCGGTCTGCGATTCCGGCAGGCATCGCGGTGTATGGCCGCCAGGAGGTCATGGTGACCGAGCACTGCGTCCTGATGGCCGAGGCAGATTGCGACGGACGCTGCACTTGCTGTTCGCGGCGCGGCGAATGGCGGGTCCTCGTCGACTCGAAGGGCTATCGGTTCCCGGTGACGACAGACACATCGGGCCGCACGCACGTCTACAACTCGGTCACCCTCGACCTCTCGCGTGCTCTAGGCGACGTGCTGGCGACCTCGGTGGACGCCATCCGACTCGACTTCACGACCGAGAGACCACGAGAAGCTGCACGGGTGGTCGAGCGGATGCGGTCGTTGCTGAGAGACGCGATCGCGGGCAGGCGTCCGGTTTCCCGACCGCTGATCGAACCGGCGACAAGCGGGCACTTCTACCGGGGAGTGCTCTAGGACGCCTCCGACGTGGGCCTATCGGACGGCTATCGACTGCGAGATCGACGAGGTCTGTCCGGAATCGTCCGTCACCCAGAGGGTCACGTCGTAGGTTCCGGGCGCTTCGAACGCGTGAGTCGCTGTCGGACCCTCGAATTCGGTACCGTCCCCGAACTCCCAGTAGTACATCGTCAGCGTGCCGTCGTCA
>JAOUET010000102.1 GCA_029858605.1 Coriobacteriia bacterium
GACCCATATGAGAAGCTTCGAGCTCCGGCCTCCCGGGCTTCCGCCCGTTGGCTTCTCGCTCGATGCGTCCTTCTTCGGCATTCCTGTCTCCTCGGAATCGGTCAACGGGGGCCGAGTGTACCCCCGAGGGTATAGACGCGCAACTTCCATGCCGACTCTGGCCGCTTCTGTCCACACTCGGGACATAGTCAGCCATAATAGGAGGGAATCGCTACGTTGAATGCCACGTGCTCCGAAGCCTCCAGCGGCCGGACGAGCACGTCGAGGGGAACCGTGTGACTGAGCCGAAGGTCGAATCTGCCGCACGCTCGGGTGGCGGTCGCCCGTTCCGGGCGGAGCTGCTCACCGCGGAGCGGCTCGCCGATCGCGCGCGCCTTCTGGCAACGGTGCAGAACTGGTCGCTCGAGAAGCCAACCCGTCCCACGCCACTGATCGCGCTTGTCGAAGATGCAGCGATAGAGCTCGACGGTCACAACAGTCTGCTCTCGACGGCCGTGCGCGAGCAACAGGCGATGTCCTCGGCGGCCGAATGGCTTCTCGACAACTACTACCTGGTCGAGGAGCAGACGCGTCTCATCCGCGATGACCTTCCGGTCGGCTACGGCAGCGAGCTTCCCTGGCTCACGACCGGGACGCAAGAAGGTATGCCGAGGATCTACGAAGCGGTCGTGACGCTGGTCGAACACACCGACTCGCGTATTGATGAGGACTATCTACTTCGGTTCATCGGCGGCTTCCAGGATGTCGAGCCACTGGCGATCGGCGAGGTCTGGGCCGTCCCCATCATGCTGCGCATCGCGCTCGTCGAGAACGCGCGCCGTCTCACGCGTTCGGTAGTTCGCGCGCATGAGGCCAACCATGAGGCGGACGAGTGGGCGGATAGACTCTTGCTCACTGCACAAGACGATCCCGGTGCACTGCGCCCATTGATCGATCGGCTGGACACCGAGGTACCGACCGACAGCCCGGCGTTTTTCATACGCCTCTCGCAACGTCTGCAAGGCCAGGACCATGGTGCAGACGTCATCAACGCCTGGCTTGAAAGGCGCCTGGCCGAAGCGGGGATATCGCTCGACGCCCAAACACAGATCCAACAGCAGGAACAGGCTGCCGACCAGATATCTATCGCCAACACGATCACCTCGATCCGCTTCCTAGACGCGTACGACTGGAAGACGTTCTTCGAGAGCGCCAGCTTCGTGGAGCACATCCTGCGCGAGGATCCGATCGGCGTGTACCAGCGGATGGACTTCAAGAGCAGGGACCGCTATCGCCACGCCGTCGAGTCTATGGCGCGAAGGTGCCCCCACTCCGAGATCGAGGTGGCTGAGGCAGTCGTCAGTTCCGCCCTCGATGCGCTTTCGAAGGACCCCGCTGACAGCGTCGCCGGGCACGTCGGCTATCACATCATCAGCGGCGGGCGCTACACGCTCGAGCAGAACCTGGACTACCGGCCTCGCGGGCGCGAGCGGATATACCGTGGCCCATTGCGGAACCGGGGCCTCCTCTACTGGGGCTGCCTGATGCTCTGCACGTTCCTTTTCGTCACGATCATGACTGTCTACACGACCTCTATCGGCGCTCCCACATGGGCCGCGGTGTCGCTCGCCATCTTGGCTGTGATTCCGCTGAGCGACCTGGCCATCAACGTCACGAATCGTCTCGCCGCTTGGCTCTATCCCCCTCGCATGCTGCCGAAGCTCAACTTCCGGGAACCGATACTGAGTGCCCATCGGACGCTCGTCGTCGTGCCGTCACTGATGTCCTCCGTCAAATCAGTTCGCTCCGTGCTCGACAACATGGAGGTAGCCTACCTCGCCAACCGAGACGAGAACGTTGCCTTCGGGCTACTCGGCGATCTGAAAACGGCTTCCGGGGAGCACATGCCGGGAGACGAGGAGATCATCGAGGCGGCTGTCCGCGGGGTGGCGGCACTGAATGCGCGCTATCTCATCGAGCACGGGCGCCAACCGTTCAATCTCTTCGTGCGAGATCGCCGCTACAGCGAATCGCAGAAGTCGTGGATGGGCTGGGAGCGCAAGCGTGGCGCCCTGGTCGAGCTCAACCGCCTCCTGCGCGGGTCGGCCGAAACCAGCTTCTCCCATCGCTTGGACGACGAAGACTTCCTGCACTCGGTTACGTTCGTTGTCACCCTCGATGCTGACACCGTGCTCCCGCGTGACGGAGCACGCAAGTTGATTGCGGCAATCGCCCATCCGCTCAGCCGTGCGCGGCTGCGACCCGACGACACGCGGGTTCACTACGGCTACGGCCTCATCCAGCCGCGAGTCGGCATGTCGCTTCCTGCCTCAGCTCGCTCCTTCTTCGCTTGGCTCTATTCCGGAATCACCGGCGTCGACCCCTATTCCGGAGCCGTTTCGGACACGTATCAGGACGTATTCGGCGAGGGAAGCTTCACGGGCAAGGGCGTCTACGAGGTCAACGTCTTCAACTCGGTGCTGGAGGGACGCTTCCCGGAGGGCACCCTTCTATCACACGACTTGATCGAGGGCTGCTACTTGCGGGCCGCGCTGGCATCGGACATCGAGGTGCTGGACGAGTTCCCAGCTTCGTACCTGTCCCACTGTGCGCGACTGCATCGGTGGGTTCGAGGCGATTGGCAGACACTTCCCTGGCTGCTGCCGTTCGTTCCGGGCGAACACGGAGGGCGAGAGTCCAACCCTCTTTCCGCCCTTCATCGGTGGAAGATCGTGGACAACCTTCGCCGCAGTCTCGTCGCGCCTTTCACAGTGTTGTTGATCACCGTCGGCTGGCTGCTGCTGCCTGGTCCGGCCTGGGCATGGCCACTCTTCATGATGCTCGTCGTCCTGTTCCCCGTTTACTTCAACCTGGCCGACTCGCTGCTCTTCACCCCGCGTTCGGTCTCGTTCTCCGCTGCTTCGGGAGCTATCTGGCAAGACTTCAGCCGTGACTCCGCACGCGCGGCGCTCAATCTGGCGATGCTTCCGCACCAAGCGTGGCTGATGGTCGATGCCGTCGTGCGCGCGCTCTGGCGAATGACCGTCACGCGCCGCGGACTGCTGGATTGGGAGACCGCCGCGGACGTCGAGAGCCGCTCCTCGAGCGAGTTCGCTAGCTTCGTGAAGCGCATGTGGCTCCCTTCGGCTATCGCCGTCGCCCTGGTTCTAATCGGTACGATCTTGTCGCCCTTCCGTCTGGTCGTGGCCCTTCCGCTCATGTTGCTGTGGGCCTTCTCGCCCTTCATCGCCTGGCGCGTGTCCCGAATCGTCCTACCACAGATCACGCCGCTGGAAGAGGCCGAGCGCGAGCAGCTGCGACGCGTCGGTCGCCGCACCTGGCGCTTCTTCGACACGTTCGTCACCGCCGAAACACACTGGCTGGCCCCGGACAACTTCCAGGAAGACCCCGGCGGTGACATTGCCTTTCGCACGTCGCCGACGAATATCGGGCTGCAGTTGCTCTCGTATCTCACCGCCTTCGACCTCGGCTACGCCACCCTCGAGGGCCTGCTTTCACGCACGTCCGACACGCTCAACACGATGGCCGGCTTGGAAAGGTTCCGCGGCCACTACTACAACTGGTACGACGTTCTCACCCTGAGGCCGCTGCCGCCCAACTACGTGTCCACCGTCGACAGCGGCAACCTCGCCGGACACCTTCTGGTCCTGCGCATCGGTCTGCTCGAGGCCTCCGAGGGACCGATCCTCGGCGAGCAGCTCCTACGCGGTCTCAAAGATACGGCGACGATGGTCGAGGAGGATCTGTTCGCAGACAGGGAGGCTCTGGACGGTGACGGCACCGCAGTCCAGGAACTGCGGCGCTTCATCGACGAACTCTCTCGAGATCTGAGACTCGAGGAGGCTCCCCGCGATCTGGGCGCCTGGCACATGGTCCTCGGCCGTCTCGACTCACTCGTGGCCTCGATCGAAGATATCGCCGAAGCGATCGCGGCGGCAGCACAGGGGCGCGAAGGCCCAGAGAGTCTGCTGTTGTCCTTCCCGGCCACGCCCTCTCAGCGACTCCGGCAAGCCGTCGGAGAGTTGGCGGGCCTCGTTCGAGAAGCCCACAGCTTGCTGTGCTCGCTGGCACCGTGGGCGCCACTAATCGAACGCGTTCCCGGAAGTGTGCTGGCAGACCCGCGTTCGGAGGACCTTCAGCCGATTCTGGCCTTCGTGCCCAGCCTCACAGGCCTCGCCGAAGGGCTTGGGGAGGCGCGAGAGTCCCTCGAGTCGATCGCCGATGATCCGCCCGGCGACAACGAAGCGGAACGCAACGCGTCGGCAGAGTGGGCTCACTCCGTCTTGGGGGGCATGGATGCATCGCGGCCGCAGGCCGTCACGCTACTGGCCCGACTCAGATTGGATGCAAGTATCGCGCGCGAGATGTGGGAGCACACAGACTTCCGAATGCTGTTCGACGAGAATCGGCTGCTCTTCTCCATCGGCTACAACACCGCCGAAGGCCGGCTCGACGGCTCATACTACGACATGCTCGCGTCCGAGTGCCGACTGGCTAGCTTCCTGGCCATCGCGAAGGGTGACGTACCGCAGGACCACTGGTTCCGGCTGAGTCGCGCTCTCACGGGCACGAGTGGCGGCCGCGCGCTTCTCTCGTGGAGCGCCTCCATGTTCGAGTATCTGATGCCCCTGCTCGTGATGCGCCGGTGGCCTCGGACCCTGCTAGACGAGACCTATGAGACCGTTGTGCGTCGCCAGATGCAATACGCCGCAGAGCGCGGCGTGCCCTGGGGTGTCTCGGAGTCGGCCTTCAACGCAAAGGATGCGCAGCTCACATACCAGTACCAGTCGTTCGGAGTCCCGGGCCTCGGACTCAAGAGAGGGCTTTCGGACGACGTTGTCGTGGCCCCCTACGCGTCCATCCTTTCCCTGCCGATCGTTCCGAGGATCGTGATGCGCAATCTGACTGCCCTGACGGAGCGCGGCGCCCGTGGCAGGTACGGCTTCTACGAGTCCATCGACTACACGCCCGGTCGTGTTCCCGCAGGCCAGAGCAGAGCCGTGGTCAAGGCATACTTCGCCCACCACCAGGGAATGAGCCTGACGGCGATCGGCAACGAGTTGACGCGCTACCGGATGCACGACAGGTTCCATGCAGACCCGATGGTCACCTCGGCGGAGCTGCTCCTGCAGGAGCGTGTGCCGAGGGCAGTCGAGTTGGCACACCCGCATGTGGAAGAGGTTCGACACATCACTTCGATTCGCGAGCTTCCGCCGCCCGTCACGCGCGCATACCCACTTGCGGACACGCCGGTGCCGGCGACGCACTTCCTGTCGAACGGCAGCTACTCGGTCATGGTGACCAACGGGGGCGGCGGCTACAGCCGATGGCGCGGCCTCTCCGTCTCGCGCTACCGGGAGGATGTCACTCGCGACTGCTGGGGCCAGTTCTTCTATCTTCGCGACGCCGATTCCGGAGAGGTCTGGAACGCTGCGAGCAACCCCGCGCCAAAGACGCCCGATGAGTACCACGTCACCTTCTCCGCCGACAAGGCGGAGTTCCGGCGTACCGACGGTGACATCGAGACGCACATGGAGCTCTCGGTCTCGCCGGAGGACGACGTCGAGGTGCGACGGATCACCGTCACGAACCGCGGGCGAGACGCACGCCGGGTCGAGATCACCAGCTACTTCGAGATAGCGCTAACCGAGCAGGGCGCAGACCAGGCGCACAAGTCATTCTCGAACCTGTTCGTCGAAACCGAGGTGCTTGAGGACACGAGAGCCGTCCTGTTCTCCCGTCGACCACGTTCGGCCGAGGAGGAACGCGTCTGGGGCTTTCACGTACTCGCATGCGAAAGCGAGACGGAGTGCGCGTGGTCCTACGAGACAGACCGCTCGCGCTTCCTGGGGAGGCATCGCCAGTCCGACGATCCCGTGGCGCTACAAGAGGCGGGGGCCCTTTCCAGAACCGTGGGTGCGGTTCTCGACCCCTGCTGTGCCATACGGCAGAGTGCCGAGATCGGAGTGGGCGAGAGCATGCGCTTCGTCTTCGTGACTGGAGTCGCACCCGATCGCGAAGAGGTCGCCCGACTGACGGACAAGTACAACGACGTGCGCAGCGCTCAGCGCGCGATCGACCTTGCCTGGACGGCGTCGCAGATCGAGTTGCGCAACATGGGCATATCCGGCTCCGAAGCGGTCGTCTTGCAGCGGCTGGCCTCCCGCCTGTTGCTGACAGATCCGTACTCGCGACTGAAGGTGACGACGCCGGTCGAGAACGGCCTGCCCATGTCCGGGCTGTGGTCGCTGGGCATCTCGGGCGACAACCCCATCCTCTTGGTCCGTATCGAGGAACTCGAGCACGCACCGCTCGTCAGGCAGGCCCTTCTCGCGCATCAGTACTGGCGACACAAGGGGCTCATCGCGGACCTGGTGATCCTCAACACGCGACCGACCGCCTATGTCGAAGAGCTGGACGAGAGACTCAAGCTGCTCGTGAGGACGGGCCACGCCCTGCAACTGATGGACAGGCCCGGCGGCGTCTTTCTGCGACGTGCCGATCAAATGCATCCAGACGTGCTCAATCTCCTCCTCGGCGTTGCACGCGCAACACTTGAGGGCGACGGGGGCAGCATAGAACTCCAGCTCAACCAGCGTGCGCAGCGTCCCACCGATCCCGACCCGCTCTCCCCGACGCGTCCGGTGGAGGAATATGACGAGTCGGCACTTCAGCGCCCGGATCTCCTCTACGACAACGGGTTGGGCGGGTTCGATACCCGTGCTGGAGAATACGTGATCGTCCTCGAGGAAGACGATGTCACGCCGGCACCCTGGGTGAACGTCATGGCAGCGCCGGATTTCGGATGCATGGTCTCGGAGGCCGGTGTGGGCTGCACTTGGGCCCTAAACAGCCAC
>JAOUET010000103.1 GCA_029858605.1 Coriobacteriia bacterium
ATCCAAGCCCCCCAGCGAGGCCGACGAACCCTGCGCCGAAGAAGAGCAGCGTTCCGGCCACCAGCATCCCCGCAGACCTGTTCTCGACGCTCGTCCTCAGCACCTTCACCAGGCCCACCATGCCCCACAGCATCAACGCAGTCCCGAGTAGCGCCAAGAACACCGCCACCGCAGCGCCCAGCTGCCAGGCCACCCTGCCCGGCGACGGTTCCTGCGCCTTCAACTCGAACATCATCGTGTCGAGTTCTCTCTGCTCGACCCCCGCGCCCTGCGCACCAGCCGTCTGCGCTGTCTCCACATCAACGGCCTGCGGCGTCTCCGCTCCGCCCACCGGTGTCACGGCGAGCGCATCCGGCGGCACCGCTAGGCGCTCGACCTCCTCGTCCCCTGCGTCGTGCTCCTCGACATCGACCTGCTCCTCCTCGACACGGCGCTTCAAAAGCTCGACGAACTGCTCTCGCTCCCATGGCGGCGGCTCGAACTGTCGCGCTTCTCTGCGCTGGGCTCCCTCGTCGGTCACGCCCGCCGTCTCCCCTGCTAGATATCCAGGAACCGCACGTCTTTTGCGTGTCGTTGGATGAACTCCTTGCGCGGCTCGACGTTGTCCCCCATCAAATCGACGAACGATTTCTCGGCGGCGAGCGCATCGTCGACGGTTACCTGCAGCAGTGTTCTTGTTGCGGGATCCATCGTCGTTTCCCACAGCTGTTCGGGGTTCATTTCGCCGAGGCCTTTGTAGCGCTGGATGTTGTACTTGGCGTTCTCGGGCAGGCGCGCGATAGTCTGCTGTAGCTGGCGATCGCTGTACGCATACTCGTGTTTCTTGCCGTGTGCGAGCTTGTACAGCGGCGGCTGGGCTATGTAGACGTAGCCGGCCTCGATCATCGCCCGCATGTAGCGGTAGAAGAACGTGAGAATCAGGCAGCGGATGTGTGCGCCGTCTACATCGGCGTCGGTCATGATGATTGCCTTGTGGTAGCGCGCCTGCTCGATATCGAACTCCTCGGCGATGCTCGTGCCGAAGGCCGTGATCATCGCCTGGATCTCGTCCGAGTTCAGAGCCTTGTTGATTCCGGCCTTCTCGACGTTGAGGATCTTGCCCTTCAGTGGGAGTATCGCCTGGAAAGAGCGGTCGCGTGCCTGTTTCGCGGAGCCGCCGGCCGAGTCACCCTCCACCAGGAAGATCTCGGCCAGTTCCGGCTCGCGAATCGAGCAGTCGGCGAGCTTGCCCGGCAAGGTCGAAGACTCGAGCAGGCCCTTCCTTCTGGTGAGCTCGCGCGCCTTGCGGGCAGCCGCTCGGGCCTTGGCGGCCTGAGAGGCCTTGCCGACGATCGCCCGAGAAGGTTTCGGGTGTTCTTCCAGATACTCGGCGAATGCCTGCATGACGGTCGACTGCACGAAGCCTCGCATCTCGGTGTTCCCGAGCTTCGTCTTCGTCTGACCCTCGAATTGCGGGTCGCGCAGCTTCACAGATATGACCGCCACAAGGCCTTCACGGATATCCTCGCCGGAGAGGTTGTCGTCCTTCTCCTTCAGGATCCCCTGTCGGCGGGAGTAGTCGTTCACGGTGCGAGTCAGGGCGTTCTTGAAGCCCTCGAGGTGTGTACCGCCCTCGTGCGTGTTGATGTTGTTTGCGAAAGCAAGAACGGAGTCCGAGTAGCCGGTGTTCCACTGCATGGCCACCTCTACTACACCTTCTTCGGCCCCGGCCTCGAAGTAGATGACCTTGTGGTGCAGGGTGTCTTTGCCTTCGTTGATGTACTTCACGAAGTCAACGATGCCCCCGGCGTAGCGGAAGGTCTCCCTGCGCGGTTCGAGTTCGCGCTCGTCCACGAGCGCAATCTTGAGGTTCTTGTTCAGGAACGCGGTTTCCCGCATGCGTGCGGCCAGGGTATCGTAGTCGAACTGGATGGTCTCGAAGATCTCGGGGTCCGGCCAGAAGGTGATCGTCGTCCCGGTGGCCTTCGATGTACCCGCCGACTTCAGCCCCTCGGTCGGCTTCCCGTGGTCGAAGGATTGCCGCCAGATCTTTCCGTCGCGTTTGACTTCTATATCGAGTTTCTCGGACAACGCGTTGACGACCGAAACGCCTACGCCGTGCAGACCGCCCGAAACCTTGTATCCTTCCCCTCCGAACTTGCCCCCCGCGTGCAGGACAGTGAGGACGACTTCGACCGCTGGCTTCCTGTACTTCGGTACGTTGTCGACCGGGATACCTCGGCCGTTGTCCACCACGGTGATCGAGTTGTCTGTGTGGATCGTTATGTCGATCGCCGTGCACTGACCGGCGAGCGCTTCGTCCACCGAGTTGTCTACAACCTCATACGCGAGATGGTGGAGTCCTTTTGGGCCGGTCGACCCTATATACATGCTCGGCCGTTTGCGTACGGCCTCAAGACCTTCGAGAACTTGGATGTCTTTTGCAGAGTACGTGCCTCTGGCCACTACAGCTCCTTCGCGGATCGGGTGGGCCAGCAGAATCGGCCCTCGGAGAGAACCACGATATCTTGTGGTCACACCCCCAATTCTAGCACAACAGCTAGCGTTTTCGGCCCGAATCCCGCTCCTCGGGACCACCAGATTCGGACCCGCGTGCTTGGTGGTTTCGCAGGGCCTTTTTCCACTCCAAGTCCTTCACGATGGCCTTGAACGCGGCCTCTCTCAGGGCCTCGTTCTCGACTCCTTCGACCGAGCGTCTGACCGACGCGATCTCCTCGCTGTCGAGCGGCACCGGGCGGGTGTCCTCACCCGCGTAGCCGACCTTCGCCGCGGCTTCTGCGCTTTCCCGCGATCGGGCTCGCTCGACCTCCTTGCTGGCAGCAAAGCGCAGGCTCCTTACCCGTCTCTCTCCCGTGGCCTCCCCGAGTCGAGCAAGTAGGTCTTCCGCCATCAGACTCAGCTCGCCAGCCCACGCCGGTGAATCCGTCCCGACAAGCAGCTCCCCGTTCCGCAGCCCGAGTACCGCTGTATGGCGAGCGATCTCCTCGCCGACGACATCAGCCCATGCTGAAGAAATGCGCAGTTCAGCTCCGCGCTCCCGCCCTCCCAGACGGTCGGTGAGCCGACGAAGCCCGTCTCCGAGAGACCGTGGCCCCTCGCTGGTCATCGCTCGAGCCTGACCACGGTCGCCTGCTCCAGCGTTTCTTGTTCGAAGTAGTCGAGGTTCGTCGTGGTGGCGAGCGTCTGCGTCCGCGTACCGACGAACGTCGCAAGCGCCCGCCTTCTGCCGCGGTCCAGCTCCGACATCACGTCGTCGAGCAGTAGCGCGGGCGCCTTGCCGGCCACCGCATCGACGACGTCGACCTCCGCGAGCTTCCACGCCAGTGCGATCGATCGCTGCTGCCCCTGCGATCCGAAGACGCGCGAGTCGCGGTCCTCCACGAGGAACACCAGGTCGTCCCTGTGCGGGCCCGCGAGGGTCATGCCTCGCCCCCGCTCTTCCGCCGCCCGTTCCTCGAGCGCCTCTCGGAGGGCTCGCGCCGCATCGGATGCGGTGGTCTCCGAGCCTTCGTCTCCGTTGGGAAGCCATTCCGACACGTACTCGACTCCCAGAGGCTGCCCGTCGGATATCACGCCGTAGGAAGCGATCGAGGCTCTGCGCATGCGCTCGAACAGCTTCAGCCTGTGCGCAACGAGACGCGCTCCGGTTTCAGCCGCCCTCTCTGTGAGCACATCGAGCACTGAGTCCGCTGCTGATTCCTTCAGAGCCCTGTTCCTTTGGCGGACGGTGCGCTCGTAGTCCTGCCGAAGACTTCTGTATGTCTTCGACAGACGATCGCCGATGCCGTCGATCGCGCTCCTGCGGTTCTCAGCCGAGCCCTTCACCATCTGAAGGTCGTCCGGAGTGAACACGACACAAGGAAGCACGTCCGCAACGTCGCGGGTCCGGCGCAGACGCTTGTTGTTGACGCTAAAGGAAGGGCTTCGCCTTTCCGTGATGCGAGCGGTGATGTCGGTTCGACCCGTGTCGCCCTCCACTGAAGCAGATAGAACGGACTCTCCCGCCCTCCACCTCACGACGTCTTCCCAGGCGGGCTTCCTGAACGACTCTGCGGTCAACAGCAGCTGCACGGCTTCCACGACGTTCGTCTTGCCGACGCCGTTGGGGCCGACGAAGATAGTCGTCCGCGGGTCGAGATCTAGCGACAGTCGCTCGTAGTTCCGAAAGTCCCTCAGATCAACGTGCGTGACAGCGTTCGGCACAAGCACATCATCCGAGGCGAACCGGCATCAACAAGTAGAGGAATCCTTCGTCTTGGGTGGCCCTCAGAACTCCCGGCTTCAAAGGGCTAACCATCTCAAGTGCTACATCCTCCCCTTCGGCCGCGGCCAGACCATCTGCAAGGAAGGCGTGGTTGAAGGCGATCTCCACGTCTGTTCCTTCCGCCTTTACCATCAGTGCCTCACTTGCGTCGCCCACGTCTTGAGTAGTCGCCGAGAGGGTCATCGTCTGTTCCGACGCCTGAATCGATATCCTCAGCGGAGAGTTGTGCTGGGCTAGTAGCGAAACGCGCCTCACCGCTTGCAGCATCTCCTCTCGGCTGACAGCCACCTTGGTCTCGGTTTCCTGGGGGATGAGCTGTTTGTAGTTGGGAAACGTCCCGTCGATTCGCCGTGTCACAAAGACCGTTCTGCCGACCTCGAAGACTATCTGACTGTCCGACACGCTGAACGTGATAGTTTCCACACCCGAAGCCAGGCGCGCCACCTCGTCCAGCGCCTTCCCGGGAATCACGACATTCGCTTCCGCTCCCGCATTCTCGGAAAGCACTATCTCCTTCACGGCAAGACGATATGAATCAGTGGCGACCATTCGAAGAGAAGGCCCCTCCACACATACGAGCACCCCGGTAAGAATCGGCCTCGTCTCGTCCCGGCTGACCGCCTTCGACACATGTGTCACCGCAGAAGTGAATGTCTTGGTGTCGAGAACGACGCTCTTGTCGCCCTCTACTTCAGGGAACCTGGGGAAGTCTTCAGCGGGTAGAGTCCTTACGGAGAAAGATGACGTCCCACATTCGATCCTAGCTGCGTCGCTCGTGAGTTGTATCTCAACGGCTGCCTCTGGCAGGGCTCGCACGATATCGGCAACGAGCCTTCCCGGGAGTACCGATTGGCCAGACTCTGAGACGTTCGCCTCAAGGGCGTTCTTCACCGATACTTCCAGATCCGTAGCCTGAAGAGTCACAGCGCCTGATTCTTCGGCCGAGAACAAGATGCCGGACAGGATTGGAAGGGTCGATCTTGACGATAGCCCTCTACTTACCGCACTCAATGCATCAACGAGTTCACCGCGAGCAACCGAGAACTTCATAACCTTCCTCTCTATGAATCAAGAGTCATCAGTAGTAGTACTAGTAGGGTCTGTGGGAGGCGTGGACAAGTCATGTTCTAGCAGTTCAATCAAGGCGTGTCCCGTGTGGGAAGGGTGTTGAGAATCTGCTACGAGACACCCACACCGCCCACAGGGGCCTGGATTCATCAACAGTGGTTCGGTCTTATCCCCATAGAATCCCTTGTCTCTTCACACGCCCGTCCACAGCGTACCTGATCAACTCTTCTGCTTGATCGTGTTCGTCAGCGTTTGTATCTGGTTGTACACGTCGCGATCGGCGTTGATCATCTTCTCAATCTTAGCTTTCGCGTGCATGACCGTTGTGTGATCTCTTCCGCCGAACTCAGTCCCAATATTCGGCAGCGACAAGTCAGTCAGTTCACGCGCGAGATACATCGCTATCTGCCGCGGATAGACAATCGATTGAGATCGCTTGTTACCCACGAGTTCCCCATGGCTCAACGAGTAGAACTTGCAGACCTCCCTCTGAATCGTGACGACGGAAATCGGGCGGGTCGACCGCTCCGGGAAGATGTCGCGGAGAACGTTCCGGGCCAGTTCTATGTCGCTCGGGTGGCGCGTGAGAGAACTAAAGGCGACGACGCGAATAAGCGCACCCTCCAGCTCACGGATGTTCGAAGCGACCCTGTCGGCCACAAACGCCAAGACGTCATGAGGGACATCCAAATGCTCGATCTCGACCTTCCTCCGCAGGATAGCGATGCGCGTTTCGAGATCCGGCGGCTGTATGTCAGTGATGAGACCCCACTCAAACCGGCTTCGTAGACGGTCTTCGAGAGTGGCGATGTCCTTAGGAGGACGATCCGACGACAGGACGACCTGCTTTCCTGATTGTTCGAGTGCGTTGAATGTATGGAAGAACTCCTCCTGTGTGGCGTCCTTGCCCTTTAGGAACTGAACGTCATCGACGAGCAGAACGTCCGCGGTGCGATACTGCCGACGGAAACGATCCATCTTCTGTCGGTCTCCCGCGCGGATGAGGTCGATCACTTCGTTCGTGAACTGCTCGCACGTGACGTACTTGACCCTCATGTGAGGGAAGCTGTGTTGGGCGTAGTGTCCGATGGCTTGGAGCAGGTGAGTCTTCCCTAGGCCAACCCCCCCGTAGATGAAGAGAGGGTTGTAGGCTCGGCCGGGTGCTTCGGCGACTGCAAGTGACGCGGCGTGAGCGAAGCGGTTGGACGCACCGATTACGAAGGAGTCGAAGGTGTATTTCGGATTGAACGCCGAAGGCAGGGTCGTGCCGGCACCGGCCTGAGGCCCGTCGCGCCGCCCCGAGACATCCGGGGTCTCGCTCACAGCGCTCGTTTCTGACTCTGCGTCGGGCGGGGCGGACTCGTCGACACTCGTGGCAGGCACTCGGAACTTCAGTCCCAGCGGTTCGCCGTGTGCCTGAGCGAGCGCAGCACGCAGAAGGCCGGAGTAGCGTGACTCCAGCCAATCGC
>JAOUET010000104.1 GCA_029858605.1 Coriobacteriia bacterium
CCACGCGTGCGGGGCGCCACAGCCTAGCGGAACCCGCCGCAAGCCCCAAGGGCCGGGCTCGGACGGTCGTCTTGGCGTGCGTAGTACAATGGTTCGGGGGTTTGACGTGGAGCTTCGCGCTCTCGTCTGACAGCTTCGGGGGGAGACGCAGCATGCCTTCTGACTCGCAATCTCGAGACGTCGAGACGCAGAGCGGTCCGGAGCACAGTGCATCCAACCGTTGGCTTCTGGCTGCCATCGTCGCCACCTTGGTTTGCGTCGCACTGATCCTCGTGATGTTCCTGGGGCTGCAGCGCTCGCCGTTCACCGAAACGCTCTCGGAGGGCGTCACCGGCACGCCGACCGAAGCCGAACGCCTGGTTTTCGCCGTAGCCAGGACTCCCGGGGGTCCCAGCGAGTGGTCGAACTGGGCACGGGTCATCAAGTATGTCTCCGAGGAGCTCGGGCGGCCGGTTTCGATCAGGTACGTAGCGAAGGAGGAAGCGGCTACCGACGTCATCCTCGAAGAGGGGATAGACGTGGCGTTCGTCTGCGCGCATCACTACCTTCACCTGCGCGACGAAGGAGCTTTCCAGGGGCTGTGCGTGCCGGTCATCGACGGGATGAGCACTTGTTGCTACGAGCTCATCGTCCACAACGACGATTCCGCACGGAGTCTCGAGGATCTCGCAGGAAGTGCGGTTGCCGTGTCGGACAAGAGTTCACTCGGCGGGCTGTCGTACCTGAGTCACCTGTGTCGCGAGCGGGGTTTGGAGCCGACCGAGTTCTTCGGCGAACTGCTCATCGGAGAGACCCAGGAATCCAACCTGCGGGATCTGTCTTCTGGCAACGTGCGCGCGACCGTGGTCAACACCGCGCAAATCGCAGATTGGGACTTGTCGCAGTTCAAGGAAATCGAGCAGTCGCCACCCGTGGGCTGTCCCCCCGTGATCATCTCTACGGATATCGATTCAGAGCTGCGCGAACGGCTCGTCGAGGTATTCCTCGCGTTCGATGCCGCAGCGAGCCTCCCGGACGACAGTCACGTCGATGGTTTCGTCGCGTTCGATGCTGACGACTACGCATTTGCCGAGGAGATCCGCGGTGCCTGCGGCCACCATCATGGTGAATGAGGATCGCAGAAGGCCGGTGTCGGCGTGATGCTGCAGCGTACGGGTCGGACGCATCGCGCCTCACTCCGCCTGCGCTACGTTTCCCTGGTCGTCGCATTCGTCGTAAGTACGGGCCTCCTTCTGGGTGCGGCCGTCACACTCGTTTCCCTTCGTCAGGCGGCGCAGGAACGCCAGCGCAGTCTCGAATACGCCGCTTCGGCAATCGCCGCATCGACGATTCCGAGCATCGCGGACGAGGAGAGAGACGTCATCACCGCAAGGATGACCTCGCTCGTGGAGGCTGCGCACGTGCACGACATCGAGTGCATATCGGTGCGCGACACCCAGGGCAACGTCATCGCGCAGACCGAAGGAGAAGGTTCTTGCGACGAGGTCGCAGGCAATGCCGGGCTTGTCGATGTGTTCACCAAACCGCAGCGCGTCGTCGTGCCCATCGAGGTGGACGACTTCGTGGTGGGCTCGGTGCACGTCCAGTTCCGACCGGTCGGCCTCGAGCAGGCACTGTACGAACCGTTGGGCGTGACAGCACTGGTTCTGGCCATCACGATGGTGCTCGCCGCTCTCTGGGGAGGCTGGATGGTGCTGCGCACGGTTGTGGAACCCATTGGCTCGCTCAAGAACGCCGCATCGCGCATCGCAAGAGGAGAACGCGCCTTGGTGCTAGCCGACAACCGTCGCGACGAGATCGGCGAACTGGCTACAGCACTCGATGACATGACGCGGCAGCTTGGGCTGAAGGAACAGGAGCTTCTCGACTCGTATGGCTCGCTCGAGGTCGCGTTCATCGAGAAGAGCGAGCTTGCCCAACGCCTCGAGCGAAACATGAGCAGGAAGTCCGACTTCGTGGCGGTGGCCTCTCACGAACTGCGCAGTCCGCTCGCGGTGATCCAACTCTACTCTGAGATGTTGGAGAACAACGAGTTCGGCGATCTAGATCCAGAACTGGCCGGGGCAATCGACTCGATCGTGCTGGCCGTGTCGCGCCTCAGCTCCATCGTCCGTGGTCTGCTGGACGTTGCCTTGCTGGAACGCGGGCTTATTCCTCTCGAGTATGCCGAGGTTCCATTGCACGATATCGTGGAGGAGGCGGTGTATGACGCGTCGAACCTGGCATCAAGGGTGGACGTCAGCGTAGTGACGAAGGGCGATGTGCCCACGCACTGGCTGCGCGGCGATCGGGTGAGACTTCGTCAGGCGCTCGACAATCTCATCTCCAACGCGGTGAAGTACTCCAAGCGTCAGGGCGTCGTGAGCGTGGCGATGCGCGAGACAGAGACGGAAGTCATCGTCGAAGTAGTCGACCGAGGGTCCGGCGTGGACCCGGAGCATGCAGACGCCCTCTTCGAGCCGTTTGCCAGGGGAGACGTCCAGGACAACAGCGAGATACCCGGACTCGGTCTCGGCTTGCCGATCGCGGACAGGATCGTACGTGCCCACGGAGGCGCAATCGGATTCCAGCGCAACCCAGAAGGCGTGGGCAGTGTGTTCACGATTCGGCTGCCGCTTGCGGGAGCCAGCGAGGGACTAGCGGCAGCCGCTGTGCGAATAGTGTGAGCTATGGTGGTACCGGAGACCGCGCAACGCACTTTCCTGGGATGCACCGTGAAAGGGTGAAGGGCATGACGGACAAGAGCCGCTCGGGGCCCGTGCGTGTCGTGCCGCGAGGGACGATCTTGATCGTCGAGGACAACGCGGAGCTCGTGCGAGGCCTGACCAAGCTTCTCGAGAACGACGGATACGAGGTTGTGAGTCTGGCCAGTGGTGCCACCGTCCCTGAGACGATCGCGATGCACGATCCCGATCTAGTCGTGCTCGACGTCATGATGCCCGTCGTCGATGGCTGGGAGGCACTTCGCCGCATCCGCGAGAATCCTGCCTACGCACGGCTTCCCGTGATGATGCTTACCGCCAAGGGCACGGAGGACGCCAAAGTCAAGGGCTTCACCTTGGGAGCGGACGACTACCTCGCCAAACCTTTCAGTGTGCGCGAGTTCCGGTGTCGGGTGGAAGCTCTGATTCGGCGAACACGCCCTGCGGAAGAAGGCGACGGGGAAAGGTTGCCCGTCGTAGCGGAGTCGGGCACGGAGTTCGTCGACGTGAACTCGATCGTCTACGTTGAGGGAGTGCGCAACTACACGTACATCCACACGTATGATTCGCGCTTTCTTGGCAGGATGTCGCTCGGCGCGATCGAGGCCAAGGATCTCCAGGACTTCATGCGCGTACATCGCTCCTACATCGTCCGTCTCGGGGCGGTCAAGGGCTACCACTGGGCGTCGAAGTCTTCCTTCAGACTGGTGCTGAACGATGCCGAGGGGACGACCGTGCCGGTGAGCCGCAAACTCGTCACGGAAGTCAAGCAGCGCATCGCCGGCTAGGGACGCCCGACGGGGCTGGTAGAGGTGCTAGAATCGTCGGGGCGCGAAACTCGACGTAAAGGAGCCCTGGCATGCGCATCACTGTTCTCGGCGGCGGTCCTGGGGGGTATTCGGCGGCGTTCGAGGCAGCACGGCTTGGAGCCGAGGTAACGCTGGTGGAGAAGGAGCGCCTCGGCGGTACTTGTCTGAATTGGGGCTGCATTCCCACCAAGACGATCCTGCGCTCGGCGCGCATCGTGGCCGACACCCGGCAAGCAGCGGATTTCGGCCTTCTGGCCGAGGTTGCCAGCGTCGACATCGATCGCCTGCGGCTGCGCAAGGAAGACGTCGTCACCGATCTCGTGGCACAGGTCGAGGGAACGGCGAAGCGGCTCAACGTGCGAATCGTGCACGGCGCCGGCTATCTCGAGGGCCCGCAGACCGTGGTCGTTCATTGCCACGACGGCAGTGAAGAGGCCATCGAATCGGACGCAGTCATCCTTGCGACGGGTTCTGTCACGTTCAAGTTGCCGAACATCGACCACTCGATGGATGGGGTCTGGACGAGCGACGATGCCGTCGATCTCTCGGAGATTCCGAAGAACATCGTGATTATCGGTGCCGGAGTGATCGGTCTCGAATTCGCCTGCGCGTACGCTGCATTCGGTAGTCGCGTGAGCGTTGTGGAGCTGGAGGAGAGCGTCCTGCCCGGGGGCGACAAGCGCGTCGCGAGGAGCATGCAGGCCAAGCTCGAAGAGATGGGCGTGGAGTTCTTCCTCGGCGATGCTGTCGAATCGGTCGAACGTGTGGGTGAGCGGATGCGCTCCACGTTGCGCAGCGGGAAGGTCATCGAAGGCGACATCGTCATGAGCGCCGTCGGGCGCGTCCCGAATTCGGACGGTCTCGGCTTCTCGGAGGTCGGGATAGAGATGGACCGCGCGGCCATCAAGGTCGATGCTTTCTTCAGGACGAACGTTGCCGGCGTCTACGCGATCGGCGATGTAATCGGTGGCATGATGCTCGCGCATGTAGCCGAGGACGAAGGAGTGGCAGCCGCTCGAAACGCGGTGGCCGTCTTCGCCGGCGAGGAACCCACCGCGACCGTGCGCTACGAGTGCGTGCCCGCTTGCGTGTACACGTTTCCCGAGGTGGCGACCGTCGGCTCGACGCGGGACAGCCTCAAGGAGCACGGCATCGACGCAGTTCAGGCAGTCGCGAAGTTCGCCGCGAACGGCAAGGCTCTCGGCGAAGGAGAGAGCGACGGGTTCGTGCAGATCGTCGCCGACAAGAAGAGCGGCCGCATCCTGGGCTGCCAGATCGTAGGTCCGCATGCCGTGGAGATCGTGCACGAGGTCGCGCTGGCGATGCATCTGGGGCGGGCGGTCACCGATATCGCAGATGCGGTTCACGCACACCCGACGGTGAGCGAGGTCATCAAGTTCGCAGCGCGGGATGCTGCGGCGAAGTGCGATCTCTAGCCGCCAGGCGGCATGCGATGTCCTTCGGCAGTACAACCTACACTCACGGGGAAGACGCCTCCGCGCAGCGGCTTCCGGAATGGCTGCGGCGCCCTCTGGCCACGCCCGGACAGGCTCGCGCGGTGGAGACGCTTCTCGGCGAGTTGAGACTGAAGACCGTGTGCCAGAGCGCGAAGTGTCCGAACCGGGGCGAATGTTTCGCCGAAGGAACCGCCACCTTCCTGATCATGGGCGACGCGTGCACTCGCGACTGTCGCTTCTGCGCCGTTGAGTCCCGCACGCCCGAGCCGCTCGATGCCGACGAGCCCCGCCGCGTGGCCGCAGCGGCCAAACGTATGGGACTCGCGCACGTGGTAGTGACCGCCGTGACTCGCGATGACGTGTCCGACGGCGGAGCGGCACACTTCGCGGCAGTGATCGCCGCACTGCGCGCCGCGGTGCCCGAAGCGACCATCGAGGTGCTCACGAGCGACTTCGGCGGGAGCGAGGAAAGCGTGGACGTGGTGGCTGCCGCTCGGCCCGACGTGTTCAACCACAACATCGAGACGGTGCCGCGTCTCTACGAGCACGTCCGTCCAGGCGCCGACTACCAGCGCTCGCTTCGCGTGCTGGCGCGAGTGCGCGAGACGGGCGAGCAGATGCCCACGAAGTCCGGGCTGATGCTGGGCTTGGGTGAGACTGCCGAAGAGGTGCGCGACGTGATGCGCGACTTGCGCGCCGTCGGCGCAACGCTTCTGACCCTCGGGCAGTACCTTCGGCCGGGCACGACGCACTTGCCCGTGGATCGCTTCGTGGAGCCCGATGAGTTTACTCAGCTCGAGGCCGAGGCGCGGGACCTGGGCTTTCGAGGGGTCGCGAGCTCACCCTACGTGCGCAGTTCTTACCACGCCCGCGAGATGTGCCAAGAGACGACTAGCCGCTGACGGGCTCTCCGGCCGTGTAGTTGAGGATATCGCCCGCGCAACCCTTGCCGGCGTGCTTTGCCGCGTACAGGCTGCGGTCCGCCGAAGCGAGCAGGCCGTCGACCTTCGTGCCCTCGAGACCGGCCTTCGTGACGACGGCACCGCCGACGCTGATCCGCAGCGGTACGGCTTGGCCGTCCCAATCCTCGAGACTCGTCCGGGCTACGGAATCGATGAGACGCTCTGCCAACACGGCGAGTTCCTCGGCGTCCGTCTCTGGAGCCACAACCGCGAACTCATCGCCGCCGTAGCGCGCGACGAGGTCCGACCCGCGCACGGCGGCTTCGAGCGCCTTGGCCGCGGTCCGAAGGGCCATGTCTCCGACCGAGTGGCCGTAGGTGTCGTTGATCTTCTTGAAGTCGTCCACGTCGGCGAGCAGGATGCCGAGTGGCCGATCGTAGCGTCTCGCCCAGGACATCCACTGGTCGACGTGCGCGATGAGGCCACGACGGTTATAGAGGCCGGTGAGCGCGTCGCGACTCGCGAAAGTGGCGAGCGACAGATTGTCGCGCCAGACGCGGCGCAATACGCGCGCAAGGAATCGCGCGAGTTCTCCCCGCGTGTAGAACATCTCGACCGCGCCGATGATGCGTTCGAGATGGCGGGCGTACGCCTCACGATGCTTGCTCGCCCCTCCCGGTTCGGTGAGGTCGAGCAGTTCGCCGAAGATAGGATCGAGCAGGAAGAACTCGAGGCGCGCCGCCACGTCCAGCATCTCGTCGCAACTGGCGGAGGAGAAGTCGTCCAGAAGAGTGGTCTGCATCTCGAGGTAGAGGGCCTCCATGTGCCGCACGAGGCCCTCGGTGTCGTTGACGATGTCGGGAACGAGGCCCTTGTCCCACG
>JAOUET010000105.1 GCA_029858605.1 Coriobacteriia bacterium
ACTTGCCTCTCTCGGCGAAGCCCTTCGCACCCCACTGGCTCATCCCGATGCCGTGACCCCACCCGTACCCGACGAAGGTGAACGATGGGTACGTGACCGCGACGGCGGAAGCCGCCGTTGCCAGCGCCAGCCCGAACGCCAGGGCCGCCGACACGAGCAGCACGCCGATTCTGCGCCCGAAGACCGGGCGCCGGCGGAATCGAGGAGGGGAACCCATCAGTACGATCTCATCTCCATCTTGTCGAGCATGGCCGAGAAGTAGGCCGAAACCGAGGCAGGACCGCCGACGATGTCGAAGTCTAGGGCCGTGTCGCGGTTCTCGTATATCCATTCCCGCACGTAGGTCGGCGTCGCCGTCTTTCCAACTAGAAGCACCGGCCTACCCTGCTGAGCCGCATACGGACCCAAGACGAGAGCGTCCGGGAACTTGAATGCCGAAGCCACCATGGGCTTTGCGCGAGCCGCTGCGTCGTACCTTTGCTGGAATACCATCCAGTTCGTATCGTATCGCGTCCGCCCGGCAAGTCTCTCGTATTCCATACCCTCAAAGAGTGCGTTCGGGAGAGTGTTGGTTCCGCCGACGACGGTCAAGCCGCGCTGTGCGTCACCTTCACCCACAAACACTCGTACTTCCTCGGGCAACTCCTGTGCCGAAGCGAGAAGGATGGGTTCCCCGCGCTCGGCCGCGCTCGCGGCAACGCTGAGAGCGTCGGGGAATACCTCGCCCGACGCGAGCACGATCGGGGTGTCGAGAGACACTCCCATCCGTGCGGCCACGGCCAAGGCGACCTCGTAGCGAGTGCGCCCTCCGAGACGCTCAACCTCGCTGGAATCCGCCGGGTCGAGTCCGGCGGCCTTGGCTGCCGAATCGAGCACGTCGTCCGGAACCGAGTTCGGCCCGCCGACTACGACCATGCGTGACGGCGAGAGCCGTGAGATCTCTTCGGCCACCGACACCGGCAACCCGGATGCAGGCGTCAGCAGTATGGGCGAGCCCAGCTTGTGCGCGAGCGGCGCGGCGACGAGGCTGTCGGCGAACACCTCGCCGGAGGCAAGGACGAGCGCAGGTGCGGTCGGCCAGCCCGCGCGAGAAACCGCGACAGCAGTGTCGTAGCGAGTCGTGCCCCAGTAGCGATCGAGAGGTTCGTCGACAGGGCGTTCCACGAAGCGCTCGATTCCGTCTGCGACGCCACGTGCCAACTTCGCCTGATACGAGGAGCTGCGGAGACGCCCCAACTCCGATGGGTTCGACATGAAGCCGCACTCGACGAGAACCGCCGGCATGTTGGACCAGCGGATCACGTAGAACCTGGCCGAATGCACCCCGCGATTCCGCGCGCCCGTCTCGGCCACCAACTCCGTCTGGACATCATTCGCAAACTGGCTGCCGAGCGGATCGTTCGGCGCCCTGTACGATTCTGCGCCGTAGGCGGTGCCGCCAGCATTGTTGTGAATCGAGACGAAGAGATCGGCGCCACTGCGGTTCGCAACGTCGCACCTTGCCTGCAGGTCTTGCCTCAGGCGGTCCTCTGCATCCCTGACAGCCCAGTCACGATACAGATATCGGTCCTCGGAATCGCTCCACAGCCAGGTCTGCCTGGCCGATCCAGAGTGCACCTTGGTGTCGCTCCACCTCGTGAGCGTGACGTCGTAGCCGCGACGCTCCAGCTCTGCGGCGAGTTTCTTGGCGATGAGCAGATTCAGGGTCTTCTCGGCAACCCCGTTGTAGTACGCACCTGAATAGGCGCCGCCGTGGCCGGCGTCGATGGCGATGCGGATGTCGCTGGGTGGCACGGAACCCGCGGAGGCTGTCGCCGGGAGGACGAGGATGGAGGCAAGCAGGACCAGGACGACCGGCACGAAACGTGCCGACGCTCCCGGACAAGCAGTCCGCGTGCTGCTGCGATGTAGTACTACGACCATCGTGGACGCTCCTGTCGGGGCATTCCGCGGTACATACTACCCTATTCGGCGGCGTTTCTGCAGCCCATGAAGGTGCAACGACGAGCGGCAGCGGGGGCGCGAGGGCCTTCTGGGTGAGCATGCGAGTGCGGTGTGGAGGATCGAACGCAGACAGGCGCGCCGTGCCGGCGTGTCGTTCACTACTCGCGCGTCGTCACTCTCGTCCCTAGAGGCACCCGCGGGAAGAGGTCGAGGATGTCTTTGTTGTAGAGGCGTATGCAGCCGTGGGACGCCTTGGTCCCGATCACCCACGGCTGGTTGGTGCCGTGGACGTTGTAGGCGGTAAACGCCCAGCCCGAGCCGCTGCGTTTGAACAGCCGCATCTTCCTCGGCCCGTAGACTCCGGAAGGACTCGTGTGGTACTTCGCAAGAACCTTCCACTCTCGAACGGGAGTCTCCATGCTGGGCCGACCGATCGCGATCGGATAGGCCTTCACGAGCACGTCGTTCCTGACCCAGTAGAGACGGAAGTCCGACTTGTCGATCACGATGCTCGTACTTGCCGGATACGAGAGTCTGCGCACGGTCTTGCTGGCTGCGGTCTTGAGACCGTCGGTATTCGTGGCCACGGCCTTGATCGTGCCCTTCTTCGAGGGCATTCCCACAGTGCCGAAGTCGACAGACGAGAACGGCTTGACGGCCTTCGTGCCGACGAGCCTCCCGTCCGCGTAGAAGCTTACCGAGGTCGTGTTGACGCCAACTTGGCCGGTAATCCTCGCCTTCTTCGCCACCAGACTCCCGCCCGGCAACGTGAACGTCACGAGACCGGGCGCCCCGCCGAGTTCCCGGTAGACCTGGCCCGAGACACTGTTGGGACCTCCCAGAACAGTGCACGACGCGACTGAAAGTGCACCGTCGGCGAGGTAGGCAGCTGTCTCGGAACTCAAGGTTCGTTTGCTGGTCACCAAGATGGGCGAGTGCTGCTTGCCGGCCAACACCGAGCCTGTGGCCGCATCCGGCAGCGCTCCGACCAGACCGGCGGAAGTGGTGTCGAGCCAGCCGCGATAGGCGGCACTTCGAGCGACATAGGCCGAAGTACTGTAGCGGTTCTGCCCTGCCCACCTCGCGTTCGCACCGAGTGCCTTGTACGTGGCGGCCGAAACGGTGTTCTTGCCTCCCGCCACGATCCTCTGTCCGGGACTGAGTCTGCGCAGAGCGTCCGCGGTCTCGTAGGGCACGCTGTCGCGGGCCGCAAGCAGGATCGGGATGCCGGTGGAGGCGGAGACGGCGGACAGTGACAGCGCGTCGAAGAACGTGTCGGAATCGGCGCCGTTGGCGATGAATGCAGCACTGGGGACGGTCCGAGTCGACTCGCTCGCGACTTGCCTGGAGCGCAGTGCGATGCCGCGCGCCAGCGCGTATCGGGAGCCGCTCGCCCAAGGCTGCTCCACGCGTCCCGAGCCCACGATGGCCTTCAGTTCCTTGATGCGCGACAACGGGACGGACGTGCGTCCGCCGATCACGTGCACCGTGACGGTCGTGTTGGCCGAAACCATCTCGGTCAGCGCCACGCGCACTTCGGCGGGCGTCTTCGACGCACTCACCAGCAGAAGCGGGGCTTCGTACGCCCAGCATAGGCTGGCGGCGGCAAGCGGATCCGATGCCGCACGGTCATCGCCGGAGGCGACTACCACGTGGGAAACGTTCGGCCAGCTGCGGTCACCGGCAGGGTCGAAGGCTTCTCTCGTGATGGCGACTGCCGTGGAAAACCGCGTATCCCCAAAGACACGCTGGCGCGCCATCGAGACCTTCGGAGAGCCGTCGGGCCAAGTCGCGCCGCTTGCAGGCTGTACCGCGATGAGCGCCCACGAGCAGGCGAGCGCAAGGAAGACGAGAGCGACTTGGGACATCCGACTTCGTGTGTGAGTGCCGTTCATCATGACAAGCATATCGGATTGCGGTCGCGATTCCGTGAACCCGCGCCCACTAGAAGTCCAGGATAGCCTCCACGTCCTCGAACACCGCCGCCTTCACGCTATTCGGCCCGCCGAAGACGTAGCACTCGCGGACTTCCCCCCGGTGCTCGGCCAGCCATCTCGCTGTCACCGTTGTGAGGTAGTCGGTGCGCGTCAGCAGCAGAACGCCGTCGCGCTGCCCCACCATCGCGCCGCCCGAGAGCGCGTCGGGCAGCTTGGCGGCAACGCCGACCGCCGAAGGAGTGAGATATCCCGCCCCGATCGCCTCGTCGGCTATCTTCTCTGCCGTGTCGTAGCGTGACCGGCCGTACCACTGCACCACCGTGTACTTCTTCGCCAGCGTGCTCTTGACGTTCGAGCCGACCGTGTTCGGCCCTCCGCCGATGATGCACTTGCTGGCTGCAATCGACGCGAGAGCGCTGCTCGTGTCTCCTGGGACAGCGCCTGCCTCGACGAGCAGAACCGGCGCTCCCTTGGACGCTGCGATCGGCGAGAGGGCAAGCGCGTCAAAGAACTTGGTGGAGTCAGCTCCGTTGGCGATCAAGGCGAAGCCGGGCAGCGTCTTGCCGTGCGTGGCTGCTCTCGACTTCATCTCTTCGGCAATCCGCCGCGCGAGGTAATATCGCCCGCCCGTAGACGCCACCCTTCCCCACGACACGAGTCCGGTTCTGCCGAAGTAGCCCTCGACGTAGGACTTGATCTCGTTCACGCGCGCGCTAGGCACCGACACGGGCCCGCCAACCACGCGGACGTCGATGGGTCCGTTGACTGCGACGATGTCCCGGACTGACTTCTTGACTTCGTCCGGTGTGGACTTGGCCGACACGAGGAACAGCGGCGCGTCGTAGAGCCAGCACAGTCCCGACGCAGCCAGCGGATCGGCGGCGGCTCGGTCGTCGCCGGAGGCGACGATCACGGTGTCGATGCCGGCAAGCTTGGGGAATCCCGCATACGCTATCGCGGCCGCGGTCGAGAAGCGGGTGCGGGCCCATACGCGTTCCGGTGTGGCCGCTGCCCACGCCAGCGATGCGTCGATGTCGGAGACGAGCGTCCCGGAGTACGCTATCTCGTCGCCGCCTACAAGCGAGGACTCACCGCTCCAGTACTGGGAAACGTACTCGCCGCCCGCTTCGGTGAAGCCGACACGGTACGTGCCGTTCGGCAACCCGTGGAGCGAATAGGCGCCGAGCGAGTCCGTCTCGTCCCACCTGACGCTCTGCCAGCTGGACGAGGCGTCATCGTAGCGGTAGGCGTCGACCTTAATGCCTTCGAGCGGCGCGTCGTCGTGCGCGCGGGTCACGGTACCCTCGATCCCCGGCTCACCCAACGCGAGGAACTGGTCGCTCAACTCCAGGTTCTGCACATCAGTGGTAATCGTGACGACGTTCGCTGCCGAAGAAGAGCTCTTCTCGAAATACCACTCGGTCTCGTAGGAACCGTCCGACGGGTCGTTGTCGAAGAACTCGAGCTTGTAGCTGCCGACAAGCACGTCGTAGAAGACGTAGCCGTCGGTGGTCGTCATCGACCGCACCACCGCGCCCGAAGAGGCCGAGCGGAGACGGACGTCGATTCCGCTCAGACTGGCCGAGGTGTCCTGGTCCTTGACCCAGCCGAAGAGCGTCGGAGTCTTCGCCGCAAGTTCGGCGTCGATGTTCTCCGTGACGATGCCGGGAATCGTTGGAACGAGGTTCGCAGAACCCATCGTGGCCTTGTCGTCGTAGTACTCCTTGATCAGGTACGGTTCCAGAGGCGTCATCGGATCGGGCTCGAACGGCCAGAACTCGATCGCGTAGTTGCCGGTGCCTAGGTCGTGAAGGGTGTACGTCCCGTCCGCCGCAGTCAGCGTCCAGTCTTGTTCGATGTAGTCGCCCAGATACGGCCAGTAGGCAGTGACGAGGACCCCTTCGGCAGGTACTCCTCCCGGTCCGGTGACCGTTCCTCGCAGGCTCTTGGAGCGAGGTGCGAGCGCCGCGTTGACCGTGACGGAGTTCGAGTCCACGACCACGTAGTCGGCTGTCGTCGGACTGACTTCGTTGTTGTAGAACTCGCCGTGGTAGCCCTCGAGCCAGAACTCGACGCGATACATGCCGGCAGGCAGATCGGCGATCGAGTAGTCTCCGAGAGCGTCCGTCTTCGTCTTGCGGTATTCGCGCCAGTAGCCGAGGCCGGGACCGGCCGATGGCGAGAAACGCCACAGGTAGACGTTGGCGTCGGGCACTGCGGCCAACGTGACCTCATCGGTCACCCTGCCGCCGATCGCTCCCGTGTCTGCGGCGACAGCGCGGCTCGGGTGCGTCGCTGCCAGCAAGAACGCCAGGCCTGCGACGACCGCTACTCCGCGCAGGACGCGCCAGGGTGCAGAGGGGCGAGGGGGCATCTGGAGATCCTTCTGTAGACGTCCGTTCGGGGAAACTCGCTTGGGTGCTGCGTGCCGTGGCGCCACGCCGTGTCGTCCTAGAGGTTACACCAGCCGAAGACGCGAGGCGGCCTGGCTGCCGAGAAGTCCGCCGGGTTCGGCTCGCCAGACGCAGAGGGGCCCAGGCTGAGAGCCCGGGCCCCTCGATCGTCGACTTGCAGGAATCCGCTATGACGTCCACCACGAAGGAACGAAAGTGGGCGGGTTGCCCGAAGTGACCTTCGGATAGACGTTCCAGATCGCGTTGCCGTCCGACGTCGGCCATGCCCAGTCGACCGGTACCGTGAGCATCCTCGGGTCGCCGGTATGTACGTACTGTCCGTTGTTGTTCACGAAGATGTACGGGTCGAAGAACAGGTTCTCGCCGTGATAGGGCTGTCGTCC
>JAOUET010000115.1 GCA_029858605.1 Coriobacteriia bacterium
TCGACTTCACGGTTACCGCACCCGCGAGAGCCGAGTAGCTCACAGCAGCCTCCACCGACTCGCCCGTGGCTTCGTCGCGCAAGGTGACCGTGTCCCCCGAGACGCTTCGGGGGTCGAGGTCCTCCGAGAAGTAGACCGCGAGCCCACCGTCGGCATCGACCTTCGTCTCCCCGGTATCGACGGACGCGTCGACGACCTTCGGCGGCACCGAATCCCCGCCCGTGGAGATCTGCGCCAGCCGGAACGGCGACCATGTCGGCACGGCGGATAGAACGCTGCTGGCGCTTCCACCTGCCGCAGATGTTCCGTCGAGGTAGGCCTTGACCTGCCAGCCGTCCTGGCCCTTCGTCTCGAGCCAAGCGATGCTCGAGCCTTCCGCGGCCACGGCGACCATGTCGGACGCGCTGCGATTGTCGAAAGCCGAGAAAGTCGAGGTCTCGATGCGATACGTGTCGACGTGCAGCCGCTTGCCGGTCATGTTGTCGACCCAGTAGACCACGCCGTTCGCAACGCGCGGCAGCGTCTGCTCGCCCACCTGCTTGCGCACGTCGAGGGTCTCGCCGCTCTGGAGATCGTATGCGTGTATGTCCATGTCGCCACCCGAGGAGTGGGACCACACGACGTAGCGGCCGTCGGTGTCCGGCAGCATCTCATCGGCGTCGGTGTCAGCAATGGGCTCGAAAGCACCCGTGGCGAAGTCGTAGGCCTTCACGTCGGCATCGTCCAGTGCTCCACCAGGCCTGGTCTGGTAGACGAGGATGGACGCGCCGATCTCGGGATGCGAGATATCGGCGGAATACCCGGAATCGATTCTGAACGGCACGCCGGAGGCGAGATTGCGCCCCCACACCTGGCCGTGATAGCTGTTCGCCTGGTCGATCCACGCGACATAGGTGCCCGAGATGGCCGGTGCCAGCTGGTCGCCCGAAGCGTTCGTCACGATACTCGTGGTGCGGGAAGGGATGTCGTAGACATAGATGTCAGCACCGCTGCTGGTGCGACGCGTGTACACGACTGTGTCGCCGCTGATCGCGGGTTCGACTTCGTCGTCAGCGGTCGAAGCGATCTTCTCGGACGCACCGGTCGACGCGTCGTACAGGAAGACGTCGTACGACCCGCCCGCTACGTCGGCCCACACCATCCGCAATCCGGACACGTCCGGCGCTTCGGGTCGGACACCCTTCACCGTCACCGGCGCCGTGCCCGCGTCGGCACCCAGGCCGACCGTAGCCGCAATGGCCAGGGCAACCACGCTGGCGACACCGATTCGGCGCCACCATCTCCTCGACCTCACCGCGACCGACCTCCCCAGGCTGTGAGCAAGCACGCGCAAGAGGCGTCGCGCACCTCTTCATCCTCGTTATCGGACCTTCCGTCAGCGTCCACTGTGACCCCGGTCACATTCACGCGACAGAGAAAGACAGATAGAAGTCGCGCATGCCTGACGGAGGCCCTCGCAGAAGAACGACAGGGCGCTACTAGGTACCCCAAGAACGCATGGCCGTTCCCATACATCCGCGGTCCCCCGCGCCCTATCTCGCCAGCTCCCGATACTGAGGGGATGTCCCCACCGAACATCCCTACCCCCACCGTAGCACGCTGAACCGTGCCGTTGACGTCCTAGCCCGGCGGTATGTGACAGTTCAGGCAGAGATCGTCGTTCTGTTCCACGGTGAAGTAGGCGTTCTCCGATTCGTGTGGGAACGCCTGGAACCGCGGATTGTTCGCCGCATTCTGCCCGTCGGAGGTAGTCACGGAGAATGTCTCGCCAGGAGCGATCTGGCCCGGACTGACGTCACCGATGTTGCGCGAGTCCTCGTGACACTGCTGGCATATCGGGTAGTGCCCGCTCTGTTGCGCACTGCGAGTGATCGGCATCACGTACCCGAAGTTGTTGCCGCCCAGCGTGCCCATCTCGGTGGTATTGGTATCCGTGCCGGTCACGCGAACGATGTTGTCGTAGTAGAAGCCGGCGGTCTCGGTCTCCACCGGGTGGTTCACAACGCCGGCGGACCCGTACATGCGGCCCTCATGGCACCCTCCGCACCAACTCGAACCGTACTGGTCTACTGACCACGGCGACGAAGTCGGCTGCTTCTTCAGTAGCCGGTTGGTTGCAGGAGACAGCGGGAAGGTCGTGTCTGTCGAAGTGCGCGCTCGATCGCCGGCAAACGCGCTGACGGTCTCGGCATCGTGCGGGCTGTGGCAGTCGCTGCAGGTCAAATACCCATTGGCTGCCGAGAAGGTCTTCGTCTTGGCGTCTCCGTTCGGATCGCCGCCCGGAACGAGATTCGTCACCTCGATACGGTGCTGGGCGGCAGGCGTGATGCCGCGAGCGTTCAACACGCCATAGACGCCGTTTCCGCCGGTGCCGTCATGGCAGGTGAAACAAGTATCCTTAATCGTCGTCTTCGGCAGTAGCAGGACACCATCCGGAGGTGCGGCGTGCACCGTGTGGCAGGTCCCGCACTTCTGGGTGCCGGCGGAGTATCCGCCGTGAGGACCCTTGCGCGTGGGCGCAACCGTGGGCGACGTGAAGCCCGACTCCAAGCCGTGGCAGTCGGGACACCCCTTCGCCGCGGGTGGCGTCAGCTCGTCGAAAGCGTAGGCTGCGGATACCGACAGAAGAGTTGCGATGAATGCGACTGCAGCAGCAACCAAGGCCTTCTGTCTCAATTCAGGCAACCAACCCATCGACCGATGAGATGAACGGTGATTCCAGGCACCAACCGGCATGATATCGGCTCTCTACGCACGCGCGCAACCAGCAGCACAACTACTTCAGTAGCTCAAGTACCTGAACGCGGTTGTTCTCCTTGTCCGCAACGACGATTCTGTCATCGTTGTCGTCCACTGCATTAGGAAAGTTAAACTCTGCAGGTTGCGTGCCACGTCGCCCGTATCGACGCACAAAATCACCTTGAGCCGTAGCTTCGCTCAGGGTGTGTTCGAACGCGTCCACGACGAGAATCGACCCGTCCGACATGACGGTAATCCCACGCGGGAGGCCGAAGACGTATTCGACTTCGGCGGCCATTTCCCCGATAGGTTCGCCCAGAGTCCAAAGCACCTCGCCGGTCTGATCGAAGGCGGTCACCCGGTTGTGATTGGAGTCCGACACGTATATCGTCCCGTCGTCCGCCACGTCGATGCCATTCGGCCGGTCGAGATCGCCCGGCCCCGAACCCGGCTTGCCGAACTGCGCGTAGAACTCCCCGTCGGCCGTGAAGACGACGACCTGATACGAATCCAGCGCATAGACTTTCCCATCCCAAACGGCAACATCGGTCACGGCAATGCCGGTGCCGTCCTGCCCTGAGGCGCCCTTCCCCACCACCTGCATCGGATCGGGGAATCTGCGCAAGAAGATGCCTTCCCGATCGAACACCTGGATCTGGTCGTTTCGAAAGTCGGCCACGTAGATGTTGCCTTCATCGTCCACGTCGATGCCCAGCGGGAAGTTCATCCGCCCCTCGACCCACGACATCTCGCCTCCAGGTAGCGGCTTGGCTACTCCGAACTCGCCGAATTCGAAAAGGAACTGGCCGCGGCCATTGAAGACGCAAACGCGATTGTTGTCGGTGTCGCTGACGTAGATGCGTCCGTCCTTCCCGTAGGCGACGCCCATGGGCCGGTCGAACTTCGGCTTCTCTCCTTCTCCAGGACCGTCGATCACGTAGATTGGGCGAAGTCCCTCCACGACGGCGCCGCCACCGCTCGTGAAACCGCCGCGCGACAGAAGCCACAGCAGGTAGATCAGAAGGGCAATCAGCGCGAGAGCCAAGATGATCGCCAAGAAGGCGAATGCCTGGCGCTGCGTGAGGCGGAGGGATCTGAGCTTGGCGATCACTGTTCGACTCCCAGGCGACGCAGGCCTTCCTTGGCCTTCTCCATGTCGGGATAGTACTCGAGCGCGAGCTCGTATCGCACCTGAGCCCAATCCGCATGTCCAGTATTCTCGTAGGCAAGCCCGACGAGGAACTGCAGGTCGGCAGCGGACTCGTTCTCCTCGGCTGCAGGCCTGACTGCCACCAAGAGAGATCGGTACTCGCCACGCTCCGCGTAGTGCTCGCCCAGCGCCTTCGCCGCCAGCACGTGTGCCGGTTCGATCTCCAGCACGTCCCAGAGCGCCTCCTCAGCCCCCTCGGTGTCGCCCTTCGCCAGGAGGATGACTCCCTTGTTGTAGTGCGCAGCCGTGTTCAGAGGGGAGTCGGCGATCACGCGATCGTACTCTACGAGCGCCTCGTCGTATCGCCCCGCTTGCTGGTATGCCCAGCCGAGTTCGAGCACCTTCTGCGAGTTGTAGGGGTCGGCCTCGACCTCCGCTTGAGCACGACGAATCTCGAACTCCTCCGGAGTCTCGGGCGTATCTGCGCCGATAACGCCGCCCACGATGTACCCGCCGACAGCCATGACGGCAAGCAGGAGCACCAGCACGACAGCGGCAAGCCACACCGGGACGAGTTCGCGCTCTCCGGGCTGGTCGGAGTCCTCAGTCTCGACCTGCTGCGACGATTCGGAGGACTCGCCAGTGTCGTCGGTATCGCGTTTCTTCATCAGGTCTGCCGTTCGAGTGAACTCAAGTGGAAGGACAGTATCTGGAGTTCGGCGGCGAGGTCTGCCTGTCTGGCGATAGCACCTTCCGGAACCTCGATGCGCACGGGAGCGAAGTTGAGGATCGCCTTGACGCCAGCCGCAACCAGGGAGTCCGCGACGGACTGCGCGGCCATCGCGGGCACGGCGATCATCGCGATATCGACCTTCTCGCGAGCCAAGACGATCTCGATGTCGTCGATGGACTCGACCGTGCACCCGTTGTAGGGCTCTCCTATCTTGTCGGGATCGTCGTCGAAGACGGCAACGACTCGGAACCCGCGATCACCGAAGCCGCCATACCCTTGTAGGGCGCCGCCGAGGCGGCCAAAGCCCACGATGGCGACGTTTCGGTGCTGCTCGATACCGAGCCACCTCGCAAGGTGGGCGATGAGGGAGTCGACGTCGTACCCGACGCCGCGAGTACCGTACTCGCCGAGATACGAGAGGTCCTTGCGTACCTGGGCCGCGTTCGTGCCGACCATCTCGGCGATCTCGACCGAGTTGATCACCGGCATGCGCTGCGCCTGAGCACTGATCAGCGCCTGCAGATAGGACGGCAGACGCTGGACGGTCGTCATCGGAACGTGCAGGTTGCTCATTGACTGCCCCCCGTTGTCGGCGGAGTTGGGGCGGTTGTCGCCGAACTCCGCTCGATCTCAGCCTCAAGAGCTTTGATGGACTCTTCTATGCCGGGCCTAGTACCTCCTGTTGCGGATACCAACGCCTGGGCACGCTTGTATGCGTCGATGGCATCCTCGGGGCGTTGCAGAGAGCGATAAATGTCGCCGAGAAGAATGAGGCCGTCGATGTACTCCGGATCCATCTCGACGGCGAACTCCATGTGCTCGAGAGCCTCGTCGAGCATGTCCCTCGAGATGAGGGCACGCGAGAGCTGGAACCTGATGGCCGGGCCGAAGGGTTCTACGTCTACGCCCCGCCGACCGATCTCGACGGCCTTCTCGTCCATCTGTACGGCCACCGCCGCATTCCCTGAAGCCCGCTGCAGCTCTGCGCCAAGCGTATAGAGGTTCGTCGCGAACACGTAGTTGTCGTACTCCGAGGGAACGAAGTCTATCGTCTCCACCAGAGCTGTCTCCGCCTTGTTGAAGTAGCGCAGCGCCTGCGCCGTCATCGCGTCGAGCTCGGCCTGCGACTGGGCCGAACCCAGCCGCGCGTAGTATGCGACCACCATGTCGACGTTGGCCAGACCTACCTCGGCGCGGTACATGTCGTTATACGGGTTGAGCTTCACGGCCTGCTCGGCCTCGGCGATTCGCTCGTCTCCCTTGTCACGTCCCAACAGTCGCGCGTTCAAGTAGTGGTTGTCGGCAACGATGTAGACGACGTTGCCGATCGACAGAACGACGACGAGCGCGAGTCCGATTCCCGCTGCGGCGACCCCCCAAGAAGGTGGCTTCACTTCGCGAGTCGTGGCGAGCGGCGAGAGAACCACCGCCATCGACAGCCAAAGCAGGAACGAGGACCCGGTTACCGAGATCCCGAACGTGAGGGCAACGAGGTACCCGGCGGCCGCGGCCCAGAACCCGGCCAGCACGAGGCGGTCGGGCTTCTCGTGCTTGGCGAAGGCAATCGGTGCCGAGAGCACGGCGACGGTGATGAACAGGCCGTACAAGAGC
>JAOUET010000106.1 GCA_029858605.1 Coriobacteriia bacterium
GGTCGAGGGCTCGGCAGGTTTGGTGCCTGCCCAGATCGCCACGTCGCTGGCGCTCGTGCTGGCCGAGCTCGTGCACAACGCAATCGAACACGGTCTGGCGGGCCGCGAAGCGGGTGTGGTGACGGTCGAGATGAACAGGCGGGAGAGCGGACTATCGCTCACTGTGACGGACGATGGCGTCGGCTTTCCTCAAGGGTTCGATCCCGATACCGCGGCGCACCTGGGCCTCGCCATCGTTGGCACGATCGTGAAGGACGACTTGCGCGGCACGATATCCTTCGGCGGGCAGCACGGCGCGAAAGTGACCGTTCTGTTCCCGCTAGAACCTGACGATGCCGCTGCCGAAGGCGAAGGGTGACGCATGCGAGTGCTTATCGCCGAGGACGAAGCGATCATCCGCATGGACTTGCGCGAGATGCTCACAGAGGAAGGGCATGAAGTCGTGGCCGAAGCACGCGACGGGGCGGAAGCGATCGACCTTGCGCGCGAGCATGTGCCGGACGTCGTGTTCATGGACATCGAGATGCCCGGTACCAACGGTTTGGAGGCCGCGCGTGTGATAGGCGAGGAGGGCATCGCTCCGGTCGTGATAGTCACCGCCTTCTCGCAAGCGGCATACGTCGAAGAGGCCTCCCAAGCCGGAGCGATGGCATACCTAGTCAAGCCTTTCGCGAAGCACGACATCATTCCGGCGATGCATCTGGCAACCTCGCGCTTCGCCCAAGCCAAGGCTCTCGCCGAGGAGGTCGCCGATCTCACGCAGCGGCTCGAGACGCGCAAGTCTGTCGATCGCGCCAAAGGTGCGCTGATGGCGAAGGGCCTCACCGAGCCCGAGGCATTCAGACGTCTCCAGAAGCTGGCGATGGACAAGCGGATGTCGTTGCGCGAGGTCGCGGAAGCCGTCATCCTTGCTTCGGAAGCAGAGTCGGACGAGCGGACGGACTAGTTGAGCCAGCTGAACACGATCCTCATCGAGAGACTCTGGTTCGCAATCGCCTTAGTTACCGCCCTCAACCTCCTGGACTACCGACTCTCCATCGCGGGAATCAGGTGGTTCCGCCGAGGCGCACACCACCACTACGCAATGGACGGCAGCTACGAGCTGAACGCACCGTTCGTGGATGATGTCGAAGCTGAGAGGCCGATAAGCCTCCGCCACGCGCTGGCGCTCGTGCGCACGGCTCTCATCATCGGCGTGGCGTGGTGGCTTACCGTGCACGAGGGCCGTCTCGAGGGGGTCTACCTGGCAATCCTCGGCTTCTTCGTTCTGATCCAAGTCCCCGTGCAGATGAGGCACATCCAGAACATTGCGCTCTTCCGTACTGTCGTCCTGCGCGGAGGAGTCAGAGGACGCACCCAGGCAGCACGGTGGCTGGACCTGCGCATGTCCGGGGTCGTGTTCTGGGGGTTCGCGGGTTTCTACGTGCTGATGTGGGCGATTCTGGCGGAGCCGTTCTTCCTCGGCGGGGCGGTCGGAGCCGGTCTGGCGGGTGCTCGCTTCTGGATATTCGGCTCTGATGCCGAAAAGGGCTTGAGCGAAGAAGAGGTCGTCGACGAGGAGTGGCCGCCACCGGACTGCGCCCAGTAACGCCCGGCCGGGAACAAGAGCTCCTCGGTACAACTCCAACTCTCGCCCCCGGCCGGACAGCTGAGAATCTCTCCACGGATACACTTTCGGCATACCAGGTGCTATACTCCACTGCCACGGTACGAAGAGGTGCCGTGAAATCCGAATAGGATTCGAGCAAAGGCGCTCGCAGGGTCGCACAGATGCGACCGGCGGGCGTTTTCTTATGCCCGCGGACTTGCACCCGAAGAGAAGGTCGGTGCCATGAAGGAGTTCGCGGTTTTCTGGGGCTGCACTATCCCGGCGCGATTCCCGTTCATCGAGAAGTCGACGCGAGCGGTCTTCGAGGACCTGGGCGCTACGGTCCACGAACTCGAAGGTCACACCTGCTGTCCGGAGGGTACGCTCGTCAAGGCGAACGACGAGCTGGCTTTCCATACGGCCGCCGCGCGCAACCTCGCGATCGTCGAAGCTGCCGGGCTCGACGTGGTCACGCCGTGCAACGGCTGCTACTCGACGTTCAAGGAGGCTTCGAGTCACCTCCGCACGCACTGGCGCGAGCGCGAGGAGATCAACGAGCGCCTTTCCGCCGAGGGGCTGTGCTACTCGGGCGACTCGAAGGTCGTGCATTTCGCCGAATGGCTGATAGACGAGATGGGTTCCGGACACGTCGCGGCCGGGGCGCTCAAGCCGTTCTGGGGAATGCGCATCGCAGTGCACTACGGCTGCCACCTGCTTCGTCCGCAGCCCGCCGTTAGGTGGGACGATCCGCTTCACCCGACGAAGGTCGAGAGCCTCGTCGCGGCACTGGGCGCGCGCGTCGTGGACTACGAGACGAAGATGCAGTGCTGCGGAGGCGCGCTGGACCGGGTCGGAGAACGGGAGGCTTCACTCGCCTTCGCACGCCGCAAGCTTGCAGACCTGACGCGCGAGGAAGTCGACGCCCTGGTGGTCACGTGCCCGAGCTGCTTCCAGCAGTTCGACCTCAACCAGGCGGCTCTGCAGCGCGCCAAGGAGGACGTGAACGTCCCCATACTCTACCTGTCCGAGCTGGTCGCTTTGGCCTACGGCCACTCGCCCGACGAGATCGGTCTCGACATGCACCGGGTCTCGGTCGAGCCGTTCCTCGAGCGGTGGGACGCTCGCGCGGCCGACAAGGCGCGGCTCGCTTCGCACTTCGACGTCGCGCTCCTCGGCAAGTGCTACTCGTGCCAGGCATGCAAGGACGACTGCCCGGTCTGCAAGATCGACCCTGCATTCCAGCCCACCGAGGTCATCGGCGACCTGGTACGCGGCTACCTGGACGACGTGGTCACGGACAGCCAGCTGTGGAAGTGCCTCGAGTGCTACACGTGCCACGAGATGTGCCATTCGCGCATCGGCATGGCCGAGACGTTCCGCAAGCTCAAGGAACTGGCGATGGAGGCCGGCAGCGGGCCGGAGTCCGTTTCCGTGGCATACAAGCAGTTCCTGGAGGCCGGCGCACTGGGCAAGCCGAGAGAATCTGCGCGCAAGAAGCTCGGACTCGAACCGCTGCCTGCCGGAGGCGGGGACGCGGTCGCGCGACTGCTCGCGCGAACGGTTGACGAGGGAGATGAGTGACGCCATGACCTACGAACCGCTTCTTCAGCGGGCGCCTTCCACCAAGCTGCCGACGTTCCCGGACCGCGAGGGCGTCTTCGGCGGAGAGCGGCCGAGCTACACCCGCGAAGCCCCGTTCAAGATTCACGGCGGATGCGGTCTAGCCGGAATCTGCGACGAGTCGGGCAAGATGATGAGCGGCGAGACGGCGATACTCGCGATGGCCGTGCAGCGCGACCGCGGCAACGGTCTCGGCGGCGGCTACGCGGGCTACGGCATCTATCCGGAGTTCCCGGACCACTTCTGCTTCCACATGATGTATCACGACGTGAAGGCGAAGGAGGATGCCGAGGCGGTCTTCGACCGCTACTTCGTCGTCGACCTGGCCGAGCCCATGCCTACGCGCCCTGTCAAGGGCATCTCCAACGCGCCCCTGCTTTGGCGGTACTTCCTGACTCCGGAACCGCACCAGCTCGAGATGACCGACATGACTGCCGAAGACTACGTGGTCCACGCGGTCATGCGAATCAACTCGCAGGTGGACGGCGCCTACGTCGCGTCTTCCGGCAAGAACATGGGCGCGTTCAAGGGCGTCGGTTTCCCCGAGGAGATCGGTCACTACTTCATCCTCGAGGAGTACGAAGGTCACACGTGGGTCGGTCACAACCGGTTCCCGACGAACACGCCGGGTTGGTGGGGCGGCGCGCACCCGTTCACGCTGCTCGACTGGTCCATCGTGCACAACGGCGAGATCTCGAGCTACGGCATCAACAGCCGCTACCTGGAGCAGTTCGGCTACAGGTGCACGCTCGGCACGGACACCGAGGTCGCGGCCTACCTCTTCGACCTGATGCTGCGCCGTCACAAGCTGCCGCTCGAGCTCGCGTGCAAGGCGCTCGCACCGCCGCTGTGGTCGGAGATCGACCGTATGCCCGAAGAGGAGCGCGAGGTCATGCGCTCGCTGCGTGCAGTCTACGGATCCGCGATGCTGAACGGCCCGTTCGCAATCGTTCTCGGCTTCAACGGCGGGATGGTGGCGCTCAACGACCGCATCAAGCTGCGTCCGTTGGTTGCGGCCCGGCAGGGTTCGGTCCTGATGGTGGCTTCCGAAGAGAGTGCCATCCGCGAGGTCCTGGACGCGCCGGATAGGGTCTGGACGCCGAGGGCGGGAGAGCCGGTAATCGCTCGGATATCCGGCATGGACTGGCCGATACACGGAGACTTGCGTCTTCCGGCCTCTGAGGTCTCGTGCGCCATGTCCGGCGTCGAAGACGCCTGCGATGCTGTGGAGGTGGCGTGATCATGCCGACCACTCTCATCCAGCCTGAATTCAAGGTTGAGATCGACTACGACAAGTGTCACAAGTGCGGCCGGTGCGTGCAGCAGTGCGGCTGGGGCGTCTACTCGTTCAATGAACGCCCGATTCCCGACGACGCAAAGTGCCGCGCATGCCACAGGTGCGTGACCTATTGCCCGGCGCGCTGCATCACCATCCGCAAGAACGAGCTGGCCTTCCGCGACAACCCGCACTGGAACACCGGGCTGCGCAAGGCAGTCTGGCGCCAGGCCGAGAGCGGCGGCGTGATGCTCACCGGCATGGGCAACGACAAGCCGTACCTGAACATCTTCGACCACCTCGTGTTGGATGCATGCCAGGTGACGAACCCTTCCATCGACCCGCTTCGCGAGCCGATGGAGCTGCGCACCTACCTGGGCAGGAAGCCGGATTCCGTGGAAGTCGAGCCGGACGGCAACGGCGGATACAAACTTGCGGAAGGCGCCGGCGTGAGCAACAACATCGTGCTCGATGCGCCGATCATCTTCTCGCCGATGAGCTACGGGTCGGTGTCGCTGAACGTGCACAAGTCGCTCGCGATGGCGGCGGAGCACTGCGGCATCCTCATGAACACCGGCGAGGGCGGTCTGCACGCGGATCTCTACCCGTATGCCGACCACGTGATCGTCCAGGTCGCATCCGGCAGGTTCGGCGTGAACCCGGAGTACCTGAACCGCGGCGCGGCGATGGAGATCAAGATCGGCCAGGGCGCCAAGCCGGGTATCGGCGGTCATCTGCCCGGCGAGAAGATCGTGAGCGCGGTCTCCGAGACGAGGATGATCCCGCAGGGCACGGACGCTATCTCGCCGGCGCCACACCACGACATCTACTCGATCGAGGACTTGAGGCAGCTCATCTACTCGCTGAAGGAAGCGACCGGCTACAAGCCGGTGGGCGTCAAGATCGCCGCAGTGCACAACGTGGCGGCAATCGCGTCCGGCATCGTGCGTGCCGGTGCGGACTACGTGTATCTCGACGGCTTCCGCGGTGGTACCGGCGCCGCACCGCAAATCATCCGCGACCACATCGGCATCCCGGTCGAGGTCGCCATCGCGGTGGTGGACCAGCGGCTGCGCGACGAGGGCATCCGCAACCAGGCGTCGATCGTGGCGGCAGGCTCGATCCGCTCTTCGGCAGATATGGCGAAAGCCATCGCGCTTGGCGCGGACGTCGTGGCGATCGCCTCGGCGGCACTGATGGCCCTTGGGTGTCACCTGTGCCAGGGATGCCACACGGGTTCGTGCTCGTGGGGGATCACGACGCAGAAACCCGAGCTGACGCGACGGATCGACCCCGAGTGGGGCGCGGAGCGGCTGACGAATCTCATCCACGCTTGGAGTCACGAACTGCAAGAGATTCTGGGTGCGCTAGGTGTGAACGCGGTCGAGTCGTTGCGCGGTTCGCGGGAGCGACTGCGCGCGATCGGCCTCGACGAGCAGACGTGCAACGTCCTGGGCGTGAAGCCCGTGGGGCTGTAAGGGAGGAGCGGCATGATGCAGGCGACCAAGACGAACGGACCCATCGAGGGCTACACCACGAACGTTCCCGAGAGGGTCGTCGAGGGCGACGTGGCCACCATCGACGCGCGCAACGTCTACTACCGGCAGGTCAACGAAGCCGTGCGCAGCGCCGCGGCGGACGGAGCCAAGACGGTGAAGCTGCTCGGCGTGAACGGCCAGCGCTACATAGGTGCCGGCATGCGGGCGAGCGGGCTGCGCATCGAGGTGCACGGGACTGCCGGAAACGACGCCGCGATGTTCATGGACGGGCCGGTGTTGGAAGTCTTCGGCAACGCGCAGGACGGCGTCGGAAACACGATGAACTCCGGCACGGTGCTCGTCCACGGCGACGCCGGCGACGTGCTCGGCTACGGGATGCGCGGCGGCAACGTGTTCGTGAAAGGCGACGTGGGATACCGGGTCGGCATCCACATGAAAGCCTACGAGAGCCACGTGCCGGTCATGGTGTGCGGCGGCAAGGCCCGCGATTTCTTCGGCGAGTATATGGCTGGTGGGACGCTCGTGCTGCTAGGGATGAACACCCACATCGAGGGTCCGCTCGTGGGCGGATATGTCGGGACCGGCATGCACGGCGGAGAGATCTTCC
>JAOUET010000107.1 GCA_029858605.1 Coriobacteriia bacterium
CATCACGCGCACGGTCTTCAAGACGATGCTGCGGGCCGAGAAGACGCGGTCGGCGACGGTCATCGTCGCCGAGTTCTCCGCCGGGAACGTCGCCGTCGCGGTGTAGAGTTGACATAGGAGCAACAGCCGACTCACGCGAGCGGTAGGCTGAAGTCAACCGCTCGTTCGCGGCTGAAGCGCAAACACGTTCTGTGAAACGCTGCGCCGTGGTCGCCGTCATCGGGAGTCTGGAATGCCTGTAGCTCGACGAGCGACGCTGAGAAACGTCACTCTCTCGCTTCTCGGCGCCGTCGTCCTCGTCTTGAAACCGCTGTATCACGGGCCCGCAGAAGCGGTGTTCTACTCCTACGTCGGCAATATCTCGGTATCCTTCGCTCTGTACTTCGCCGCTCTCAACGCCACGTCGAGCTACCGTCGTCCTCGCGTCGTGGCGGGACTGGCGACCCTTCTGGCGGTCGAAGCCTTCGAAGCGACGAGCGGGTTCGGGGTGATGGGGAACACCTACGATTCCGTCGACTTCGTTGCCAACGCACTCGGGATTGCCTTGGCTGTCGCGGTCGACGTGATGACGTCGCGGATGCTGGTGGCGCGAGGACCGGACGACTAGTGCGCGTTCACAGAACCAGCGCGTCAACCTGACGCGCGCGTGCGCTCGGCTAGAATGTGAGGCAGTAGCGCGCAGCTCACGCGCTTGATGTTGGGAATTCAGAAGGTGTCCTCACGCGGAGCAGATGCTGCGCGGATCATGGAGCGGGGGCTGAGGCATGAGCAGAGGACTCTTGGTGAAGATGGGGATCTTCCTTGCGGCGACCTTGTTGTCCGGACTCGTCTACGTGCAGTGCGCTGGTCGCCGGGATCCACACCTGCGCGAGCTTCTCGGTCCCAAGCACAGTGCCGAGTTTGGGACCCCTTCGGACTCGCAAGCGGGGGACGGCGACGTCTTCGGTCAGCCCGCAGCCGGGGAGTACGGCCAGAACCTCGTGTGGGGCGAGTTGGACGGCATCAAGGTGACCCTCACCGGCCTCGGCGGCCCAATCGTGGTTGTGGACCCCGCATCGGAGAATCCCGGCTACGTCCGGACCCTGGCGGACGGCGGTCTGCCAGTCCCTGAGAGAATCGTCTACGTGAATGCGGGTGGTGCCCCGGCGGCCATCAGGGCCTCATTCGCGGACAGTAGCTCGGATCTCACCGCAACCGTCTCGCAAGTCGAACTCGGGTTCAACGACACGGAAATCGGGACAGTCCTGGCCGATGTCGAGGCATATGACCCGAGCGGCAGACTCGTGGACGAGGACAGACAGAGCACGCCACAGAGCACGTACGGTGAGATGGTCCTGGCGGATCCGTCAATCGCGTATCTCCTAATCACGACGGACGCGGACGGCGCGTGGCTGTCGGCACTCAAGTTCTCTCCCTGATTCCCAACCGGCGGATTGAGCAGACTCGGGCGCTCGGAAGCTAGACTAGATCGCAGGCGGAGTGCTGCGCCCGGCAGCTCATCCGCTCAATGTTCGGTGTGAGTGGCCCAACGTGCGAAAGGGGCAGCCCGATTGGATGACGACATCGGTCCGAGCTGGACGGACGCGGTATGGCGGCAGAACCCCATGTTCGAGTCCGCGACGGTTCACAGCGACACGGCGAGCGGTGCCTCGTCCGGTACCGATTCGGGGCGAACACCTGCCCCAGCCGGATGGTGCTCGGATCCCCTTCAGCGCCACCCGTGGCGGTACTGGGACGGAGAATCCTGGACCGAGTACGTGGCCGACAATGGGCAAGTGGCCAGCGACCCACTGTAGTCGAACCTCACATGCTCGGGACTCGGGCCGCCACACCGAACCAGCGCATCCAGCAGACGGCCAAAACCGCTAGGATGATTTCAGCCATCAGCCGCAGCTCATCCGCTCAACGTTCGACGCGATCCGTACCGTACCTATGCGCCAGAGACAGCACTGACGGGGAGGAGCGAACAGTGTCGCCTCGACTTGAGACGCTCCACGAGGTGCGCACAGAAGACCTCGGTCCGGCTGCAGCGACCTTGGCTCGCGCGTTCGAGGCCGATCCGATCTGGTCCAAGGTCTTTGAGGGTGTTCGGCCCGAGAAGATGGAGGTCTGGTTCCAGGGTCCGGTCCTGTACTGTCGGGAGTTCGGGCATGTCTACGCGACCTCCAAGCGGCTTGAGGGAATCGCCGCCGTGGTGCCGGGCGAGTACTCCGTCATGAACATGCGGCGGATGATGCGGGCCGGCTCGATGAGGCTGGGCATGCGGATGGGACTCCAGCTGATGATGCGCGCTCCGCGCATGATGCGCGTGTTCGCGCCGCTCGAGGCCGACCGCCAGGAGCACATGAGCGGGCGGGAGTACGTCCACGTGATGATTGTGGGCGTAGACCCGGAGCACCAGGGTCAGGGCTTCGGCAGCAAGCTGCTGCGGGCACTGATCGAGGAGAGCGACCGAACCGGTGTGCCCCTCTATCTCGAGACCGAGACGGAGGACAACCGGCGCATGTACGAACACTTCGGCTTCAATCTCCTACGCGAGATTGTGGTGCCCGTGGTCGGTCTGCCGATGTGGGAGATGTTGCGCGAGCCGGCGTTGTAGTGCCGGACGCGTCGAACCAGCGGATTGAGCAGACTCGGGCGCTCGGAAGCTAGACTAGATCGAAGGCGGAGCGCTGCGCCCGGCAGCTCATCCGCTGGAGCTAGATGGAATTGAATCTCAGGCCAACCTACTCCCCGTCGAGACCGGCGGGAGATGAGCAGGCGGATGGATGCATCGCGCGGCAGCGCAGCCGCGCAGCATGAAAGGAGCGAGCCGGTGGCAGCCACCGACGACGTGAGTTCGCAGCGGTTCTACCACGGTACACGGGCTGACCTGAAACCCGGAGACCTAATCGAGGCCGGCCACACCTCTAACTTCGGCAAGAGGAATACGACAATCTACGTCTACCTGACCGGCACCCTGGATGCAGCCGCCTGGGGGGCGGAGCTGGCCCTCGGCGAGGGACCCGGCAGAATCTACGTGGTGGAACCGACCGGCCCGATCATGGACGACCCCAATCTTACGGACGCAAGATATCCGGGCAATCCGACGAAGTCATACCGTTCCCGGGAGCCGCTGCGGGTCACGGGCGAAGTCACAGATTGGCAGGGACACTCCCCCGAGACGATCCAGGCCATGAAGGACAGGATCAAGGGTCTTGAGCCAATTGACGACTGAGTTGCACACCGCGTCTGCACCTCATGGCAACCTCGCCTGCCAACTGCGGTGAGTTCGGCTCGAAGCGCTTCGAGCCGACGCCGTGAGCTAGAGTGGTCCCAATGCGCGAGAGCGCGGCTGAAGCGCAAACACGTTCTCTGGGACTTCAGCCAGCTGTCGAGTGCGAGCGAATCCACTCGGCAAGGGCGTCTTCGGCCAGTGTCCCGTCCGCCAACTCCAGCATCACGGCGACGACCTCTTCTTCGGCCGCGTCGATCTTGCGTCCGTTGAGTCTCAGGAACACAGTCATCGTCACGAACGCGATCCGCTTGTAGCCGTCGTGATAGGCGTGGTTTCTGGCGAGCCCGAACGCGTAGGCTGCCGCCAGTGTGGCCAGGTCGGGGTCATCGCCATCGGCCCATCGCTGGCGTGGTCTGGTGAGCGCCGCCTCGAGCGCGCCCTCGTCTCGAGTACCCTGCATGCCACCGTGCTCGCGTACGAGGTCCAGATGAACGGCGTCGACTACGAGCCGGTCGACCCAGCGCGGCTGCTTGCGCATCAGGCTACTTCGCCAGTTCGCGCAGCGCGCTGCGGTAGGTGCCGGACACCTCGGCGGCGACGCTCAGCGCCTCTTCGACGTCCGGGTCGTAGGGGGTGAGCAGTATCCCGTGCTCCGTCTCGACGGCGAACACGCTGTCGCCAGCCTCGAGATGGAGTCTGTCGGCCATGTCCTTGGGCAGCGTTGCCGCTATCGAGCCGCCTGCCTTGCGGAGCTTCAGTCCTCGCGTCACGACTCCTCCCAAGGTCAGGATGCGTCTCCTCATGGTAGCACAAGAGTGCTACTTCCGCCCAGAGAACCAGCGCGTCGAGCAGACAGTGCGCCCGGCCGAGAGGTAGACTTGGGCAGGGAATGGAGCGCGAGGCGCACTGCAGCTCATCCGCTAGACGCTAGACGGAGAGCTGCAACGGAGAGTTGGAGTCGGGGTCGGTCCGGGTCGTCTTGAGGGGGAGGTTGACATGCCGGAAGCAGCAGACCACTCTGCACGGACGGGCGCGTCCTTCGGGGTGCCGGGCTCGTGGGTGGGCTGGACATCGGTCGTGCTCGTAATCCTGGCTTTCGTGGGAATCTTCAGCCGCCGGCTGACCGGCGGCTTCCGAGGCGTGTTCGCTGGTTGGATCCTCGCAGGAGCAGTCGCCCTTGTCGCGGTTCTGTGGAAGAAGGAGCGCTCCATTCTCGTATGGATAACGCTCGTCATCGGAGTGCTCGCCGCGGTGTGGGCCGGTGCGGAAGTCCTGTTCCCGCACTAGGTTCCGCCGGGAGAGCGAGGCTCACGCGCGAAGACGTTGGGCCAAAGCGCCGAGAATCGAGTAGGTGGTGGGAACGAGCAGGCGGGGACGGGGTCGACCAGGTGCCGATCGTCCGCGCGGTCGACCAGGGGCGTCATCGTGGATCAGGTACCTGCTGTTCGCCGTGATCAGCGAGAAGATAGTCCAACACGTCTCCGTGACGATGGCCTTCTACCGCGACTGGGTGGGATCAGAGGGAAAGTCGTCGTCAACCCGGATGTCCTGATGATTCTCGGCGCGCTGGCGGCGCTCGCGTTCGCAGTCGCGTTTTGGGCGCTCGCCACTCGCCGGAGCTGGGCGGGCTCCCTGCTCATCGGGTTGGCTCTCTTCGACATCACCGGAGAGTTTGTTGCCCAGGGGCGAGTCGACATAGAGATCACGCTATCGTTCATCATCGCCGTGGCGCTTCTTGCACTCGCTCTCCAGCGCAGTCGCACGACGTAGGGCGGTACGCTGGAGCCGCTGCCCATGCTGAGGAGACTGACCCTGTGAGTGCTCTTGGCCGGTCTCCACTCCGGGTAGAATCATCACAGTGTCGGTGATTCATTGTGTTGAATCCACAGGCTGGGAGTGAGCGAAATGGCGCGCAAGGCGCCCAAGAAGTCAGGGGAGACCGCGAAGCCGGTCCTCCTCGCAGGCGGCAATCCTCAGATCGCGAAGGCGGACGGCGACGCTCCTGTGCAGGCCTACATCGCGGCCATGCCCGGCTGGAAACGCGATGTCGGAAGTCGTCTCGACGCGCTCATCGTGCGCACCGTCCCGGAAGTGCGCAAGGCAGTCCGTTGGAACTCGCCGTTCTACGGCATCGAGGGGCAGGGCTGGTTCCTCAGCTTCCATTGCCACACGAAGTACGTGAAGGTGGCCTTCTTCAATGGCACGTCACTGCGTCCTCTCCCCCGGGGCGAGTCCAAGGACGACAATGTGCGCTACCTCGACATCCACGAGGACGACCAGCTCGATGAAGTTCAGTTCGCCGCATGGGTGAAGCAAGCCAGCCAATTGCCTGGCTGGGGCAAGGCGTGACAAGTCATTGCGCCGACGCCGTCTCGCGGTGACGCCCAACAAGCGCATCGAGCAGAACGCCAAGGGCTACAATCGACACAGCGCGCATGGGCGTCCGCTCGTGCGCGAACATGTTGGAGCGAGACTGGAGGAACGCGTGGAAGTCCCGAATCTCGATCGTGCTGTCGAGGCGTCGGTGCCGGCTAGATCAGGCGACTTCGGCTCATACCTCACCCAACTCCGGCAGGATGTGCTGCCTCACATCCGCAAACTCGAAGAGGACGGCCACGTTCGCTGGTACTCGTTCCTCATGCAACCAGCGGCTCATCTGCTGGATCATGACGCGAACGACAGGACGCCCGTGATCCATCTGCGCTTTGAGCCGGCGCTAGATCTCGAGTTCGAACAGTTCATCGAACTGTTGCCAGCGCACTTTGAGAACCCAGCAGCCCGTCCTCTTTCGGAGATCGAAGGCCTGGACGCGACCTTCTTGTGTGATGGTGATTGGGCGCGCGCCTGGCATCTCGCCGGGGAGGCCTCCGCCTGGGCTCTGAACTTGATCGAAGACCATCAGGCGACACCGCCGCCACAGCAAGTCGTGCAGCTCTTGCACTTCGTAGCCAATGCTTCTGGCTTGGGCGGCAGTTGTCTCTGGGTGCCGGGAGGTTTCCTTCCGTTCTAGGCGAGTCCGCTCCGGCGGGCGCGTCGAGCATACCGTGCGCGCGGCTGAGGGGTATCTTCGGCAGGGAACCCTGCCCAATGACCTGAAGCGCTACGCGATTGGCGATCCAACTGGCTTCCGAGCCCGCGGGAGCCACTCGGCATCACGATGCGCATCTACGGTCCGTGCCCGCAGATCCTGGACGGCAGCTGAACTCCACCCCCGCTCGTCAGGGCGTGAAGGATGCCCTGCGTGCACATGCTCAACCCGCGCTTGGTTAGTGTCACTCTGCGCCCATGGGATGCCTGACGAGAGTCGGGTAGCCTCGAGTCCGGCGGCGGAGTGACCCACCGCGCTTCCGTCACCCGCACCTCGGGTT
>JAOUET010000108.1 GCA_029858605.1 Coriobacteriia bacterium
CAGTAGGCCGAACACACGACGGCGACCGACATGAGAATCGTGGCCACAAGCTCGATTCGACGCGACGGATCGCGGAATCGCTCCCCGATCGTCATGTCGTCGAAGTCCTTGGCCGGCCTCTCACTCGACACGCCGGAATGCTCGCTCCCGGTCTCGCTCACTTGGCGGCTCCTCCCGCGCGCGCTGTTGGCTTCTGCATGAGCATGTCCGCCAACCAACGACTATCGTCACCCGACTCGAGAATCACATGCAGGACCAGGAGGGTCAGCGGGATGGCAAGTATGGCTCCCATGGGCCCGATGACGAAACCCCACACGACAAGCGATATGAACGTCGTAGCGAGGGAGAGGTTCAAGTCGTCGCCGATCACCTTCGGCTTGAGCACGTTGTCCACGCCCGCATTGATCAGGATGTAGGCGGCTATGACGATGAGACACTTCGTCCAGCCGAATTCCAGGAGCGCCAGAATCGCCGGAGGTATCAGCGACAGCACGAACCCGATGTTTGGAACGAAACTGAACAGGAACGCCAGAATGCCCCACAGAAGAGCGAAATCCACGCCGAGGAAGAGCAGGATCAGCGCGTCGACGACGCCGACAAGCATGCCGGTCCAGCCCGTGATGAACACGTAGCGCCGCGTGTCGTGCACGAAACGTTTCCAGCCCTCGTAGGCGCGTGGTCGCGAGGCGAGAGCGCGATCTGCCTTCTGGGCGAATCCAATGGCGTCGAGCATCATGAAGAAGAGGAGGATGAGCAGCAAGGCCGTGCTCGACAGCGTCGAAAGGATAGCGTCGAGCATAGTCACGAGGATGCCGCCGATCTTCACGGGATCGACGAAGCCCGCGATGTCGAATTGCGCGGTGTCGAACCCCAGGGATTGCGCGGTGCTTTGCACGCTTTCTCGTAGCTCGACCAGATTCTCTGCATACTTGGGAAGGGCGTGTGCAAACTGCAGGAGCGCACCGCCGAGGATGACCGCAAGCGCCACTATGAAGAGCAACGTGCCCAAGACCGTCAGCAAGAACGCGAGCCACATGGGTAGCCCCCTCGCCGTCAGCTTCCCAGGCAAGGGTGCCAGACACACGGTGAGCACGAGTGCCAGCAGGAACGTGCTCACAAACGATGCGGCGCCGCGCATCCCCCCGAGCACGATCACGACTGCTGCCATGGTCAGAAGTATCTGCGTTGCCCGGGGCATTCTGACAACGAGCTGCTGAGAATCCATTGCGCTCCCTTCCCGCGGCTGGCCGACGATGCTGCATTCCCCGGTGGCCCCCCGCTCTATGAGCTAATACCCCTTTGCCGTTCGCGGGCCGCGTCAATGGCGCGCGTCGTCGAATCCGTGATCACGCGGGTCGCATAGAAGAGGTTCTCTCGGCCGAGTTCCTCGGCCAATCTCGTGCGCTCGAGTTGGTAGGAGAGTTGGGGGCTCACCCCAGCAAGTAGCAGTGCGCCATCTTCTTGCACGAGCCGGGAGTTGTAGCGTCGCAGCACCTCCAGGAAGGTGCTCCCCGTGTCGGTGCGACCTCGCAGTCGAATCACCACGACCGCGTTGCGCGCGCCGGCAGGATCGGGCAGAAGCTGTTCGGCCGCCTGCGCTCCGGCGAAGTAGACGGTTCCGTAGATCTCCAGGACGGTCACGTCGTCGCTGCGCAACCTGAGCGGGGCGGGACGCTCCTGCAAGCGACCGTGGGGAAGCGGCTCCAGCTCGACCACACGAACGTCGAGGGAGGACCGGTATACGTATCTCACGACCGACAGGGCCACGCCCAATCCGACTGCGTACTGGATAGGCATGACGAGCGTGCCGGCGAACGTGATTCCCATGATCACGCCCGACTGCGGGTCCGCTTGCCATACGGCGAGCACCGACTGAAGGTCGATCGCCCTCACGCCAACGATGATGAGAATGGCCGCAAGGCAAGTCATCGGCACCAGTTCGACGACGTCCCCAAAGAGCAGGAGCACGGCGGCGATGGTGGGTCCGATCATGAAACTCGCCAGCCTGCTTTCGGCGCCCGCCTGGACGTTGGTCGCCGTGCTTGATACCGAACCGCCCACCGGCATCCCCTGCAAGAGGCCGGCGGAGATGTTTCCGATTCCTTGCCCGAGGAAGTCCCTGTCCATGTCGGGATAGGTGCCGTCCGGATTCGGGACACTCTTGCTGATTCCCGCGCTCTGGATGAGCGCGATCAGCGCGATGGCTACCGCTGGCAGAGCCAGCGCCAACACGAGAGACAGCTTGGGAAGAATGGGCGCTGGCAAGGCGCGGGGAATCGACGAAATGTCCCCGACGGTCGTGATTTCGAGTCCAAGGACGGCCGCAAGAGCAGTCGCGGCGGCCAAGGACAAGGCCATCGCGCCTTTCGCAAAGGGAGTCCTGCCGACCGAAAGGATGAGCGCGACGGTCGCGACTCCCAAGGCGAGCGTCGTCAAGTCGATGCGCAACGGATGCAGAACGATGTCGACGAGCCGAGCGACCTTGTTCGCGTGCCGGCTTTCCACACCTACCAGCGCGGGAATCTGGCCGAGGACTATCGCGACCGCTACGCCGGCCAGGAAGCCGCGCATGACCGCGTTCGGCACGAAACGCATCAGTGACGCGGCCTTCAGGGCACCGAGAACGATGCAGACGACTCCGACGAGCACGGTCAGCGTGACCAGCGCGACCAGCCGATCGTCACCCGCGAAGGGCAGGAGCGCATCCCCGACGGCCAGCGCCATCGCTGCAGTTACCGCCACGGTCATGACCTGGGATCCGGTCGTGAGCGCGGCGGCAGGTGTGCCGGCGAGCAGGGCGTAGAGCCCCTGAATCGGACTCAACCCGGCAAGTACGGCATTCGCCATCGCGTCCGGTATGTTCGCGACAGCGTTGGCCAGGCCTGCGCCGACGTCGCGCGCGGACACGCGCCTCGATCCGTCACGCCGTGAAGAGACATGCGAGGAATCGTGTCGCGCGCTCATGTCGGCCGCAATATGCGGGGTCCGCTAGGCGGTTGCCGGACCGCCGGCCTGAGCCCCTCGTAGCTGGAATGCCGCAACGATGCCGAAGAGCCCGAATGCGACAGCCAAGACTCCTACGACCCAAGGCAGCGCGATAGCGGCCTCCGGCGCGTTGGAGAGCAGCCAAACGCTCAACACGATGCTTAGCACTCCGAACGCCCCGGTACCCCAGCCGGCGCCCCTGAACGCATTCACGATATCCACTGTGCCTATGAGGAGGCCGTTGATGCCCAGAATGATGATGTATACCGTGGCGACAACGACGGTCGACCAGAGCGGCCGGCTGATGACCATGCCGCCCGCCAGGACGCCGAGCAGGCCGCCGAACAGACGCCACCCCCAAAGCGTCTTGTCGACGAACAGGGTGGCGAGACCGAATATCCCGGTGACCAACCAGTACCAGCCAACGAACTGCACGAGGATGAGCGTGGTCACGCCCGGCCGTGCAAACAGCAACACTCCAAGCACCACCGCTGCGATACCCTGCAGCAGCAGCACCCACCACGGGAAGCCCTCACCTGCGCCTTGTGCGGTCATCGTCTCATCCACTTCTGCAACCCCTTCCTTCGTCGGCAACGCTTACGAATCCATGCCCGAAATGGAGCGCTCGAGTTTGTCGACGCGCTCGCCGATCTCGGCAAGCGCTTGTTCCTGGGATCCGATCAGGTCCCTGATCGCCTCTACTTGCGCGCGTGGATCCGACACGTCGTACTCGCGGCGGTGCCGCCGCCTGGGTTCGAGAAACGCATTTGCGATGTAGCCCGTGAGCACGCTGAAGAGCGCAACGCCGGACGTCAGCAGGAGCACGCCCACCACGCGACCGAACATCGTCGTGGGATAGCGATCGCCATAGCCCACGGTCGTGATCGTGACGTAGCCCCACCAGAGCGCGTCGGAAGCGTTGGCGATGTTGCCTTCGGCAGCGCTACGCTCGGCAGCAAGTACGGCACTGCCCATCGTCTCGAGCAAGACCAGCGTCATGATGACCGTCAAATACAGGGTCGAGCCGGCGCGATTGTCCACGAGCTGCCCGATGATCTCAGCCCGCCCTTCTCGCCGGATGAGCCGAACGACTCGCACTACGCGAAACACCCGAAACAGGCGCAGACCGGGGAAGGGTACTGTCGCAAGCAGGTCTGCCCACCCCCAGCTACGAAGGAAATACCGTCTACGCGACGCGGCGGTCAGGAATCGGTATAGGAAGTCGCCGAGGAAGAATATCGAGAGCAGGGCCTCGCCTGCAATCGCCACCTCTCTGGCGGAGGAAGCCGGCGGGCGGATGACGATGATGATGATGTTCGCGAGAGAGAGCAGCGACAGCAACATCACGAAGAACTCGTACGATGCGCTCTTCAGTTCCCTTTCGTCCGCGGCTCCGTGATTCACAGCGGAAGGAGAGGGCTCATCGCTTCGGCTCATCGAGTGTACGATTCCTCCTCGCGTTGACGTCTACTGACCCGTGGTTGTGCCCTCTGTCGACGGCATGCCTTCCGTTCCAGCACCGCCCGAGTCACCGGTGTCCGGTTGCTCGGGTTCCACGGGCTGCTCGGGAGCCGCAGTACCGCCGAAGAGAAACTCCGGCAGGCCGAGCGTTACCGTGACGCGCGTGCCTTGGTCCACCGTCGCGCCTGCTCGAGGATCCTGGTCGACTACCTTGAGCAGGTTCTCCGAAGATGCTGGGCCGAACACGATCGTGCCCTTGAGGCCAGCGTCGCGCAGTGCACCGGCAGCCTGGAACGCTCCCATTCCCAAGAGATCGGGCACCACAGCCTGTGGTGTGCCGGGCGCCCCCTTCGAAACCGTGATGGTGACGGTGCTGCCTGCGGGCGCCGCAGATGCGGCCGCTGGAGACTGCTCGATCACGTTTCCGGCCGGCACGTCCGCGGACTCGGCCTTCGTGGACTTCACGCTGAAGCCGGCAGCCTCGAGAGCGGACCCGGCATCTTCCTCGGATAGCCCGACCACGCTGGGCACCTTGCCGCTCTCCTCGCCCTTCGACACCGTGAGCCGAACGGACGAGCCGAGATCGACGTCAGACCGCGCCTGGGGGTCCTGATCGACGACGAAGCCCGCGTCCACGCGCTTGTCGAACACGTACTCGATGTCTTCGATGCGGAGGCCCACCTGCCCGAGTTTCGATATCGCCTCGGACTGGGAGTCACCCGTCACTTTCGGAACCTCGACCGCCGGAAGCTTGGAAACGGTGAGGTCGACTTTGGAGCCCTCGGCGACCTCCTTGCCGGGTGCAGGGGTCTGGGTAGTCACGATGCCGGGCTTGACCTCGATCGTCTCTTCCTCGCCGACCTTGCCGACATCGAGACCGGCGTCCGTGATGGCAGTCTCGGCATCCTGTTGAGTTGCGCCGACGAGTTGCGGGACGGCCACGGTAGGCTCGCCCGGCTGCGGCTCTTCCGCTTCGGTTCCGCGCGTGTAGACCCACACGCCGACAAGCGCGAGCAGCACGGCGATGAGCGAGACCCACACCCAGGGGCTCATCCTCTTCTTGCCGATGGCGGCCTCGAGCGCCTCGCCCATGGCACTCGCCGAAGCGTATCGCGCCACCGGATCCTTCTGGAGCGCCTTGAGGGTCACCCCGTCCAGAGCCGGTGAGACTTCGGGATTGGTGGCGCTTGGCGGCTTGGGCGTCTCGCCGGCGTGTGCCTGGGCAACCGCGGCCGCGTCTACGCCAGCGAACGGTACCTCACCCGCCAGGAGTTCGTAGAGCACGAGGCCGAGCCGGTAGATATCGGTCGAAGGTGATGGGAGGCTCCCCGCTATCTCTTCCGGTGACGTGTACAAGGCGGTCTCTGCAGGTTCGCCGGCACCGCCGACCCGATCCGCTGGAACGCCCACGTCGACCAGCTTCACGTCGCCTTTGGGCGTGACGACGACGCTGCTCGGTCGCACGTTCTCCGCAACGAGTCCGCGCTCGTGAACCGAGGCAAGACCGGCGCACACTTTCGCGACGACCTCGGCGGCGATCTTCGGCGTGATCTCGAGCGGCATCGGCTTGGTGTCCAGCGACGTCCCCTGAACCCACTCGCGCGCGATGAAATAGCCGTTCTCGGTGAGGCCGGTCTCGAGCAGCTTCGCCACGTTCGGATGCTCGAGGCTCTCGAGCGCCGCGAGCTTCGCCACGGCTTCCTGTGCCTTCGTCTCCTCGGCCCAGACGAACTTCAGGCAGACTTCGACGCCCTCTTGGGACTTCGCCCGGTAGGACCGTACGGCACCCTCGCCGCGAAGCACCTCGAGCATCTCGTATCGCTTGAGAACGCTCTCTTCGGACATCGTCGACTCCCCTCATCTGCGGCCAAGCCTCGGTAGCGCTCCTTCGTCAAGCTATGTATGCCCCGATTGGGCACAATCGATGTGACGTCGCAGCCCACCTGCGGGAGGAGGCCCTTTGTCCGTTCCTGCCATATCTCACTCCTCGGAACGCATTCAAAGGCGCCGACGGTCGGCTTCCTCGGCTGGTTCGGGCCGAGAGGGCTTGCGTCGATCGTATTCGCGCTCAGCATGCTCGGAAGGGGCCTGTCGAGCGAAGAGAGTCTGTTCGCGACCGTCGTGCTCAA
>JAOUET010000109.1 GCA_029858605.1 Coriobacteriia bacterium
TTCGTTCACGATCTCCGGCTGCAAGCCGAAGAACGGCTTCGTCGCCGAGCCCGGCTTCATGGGGGTTGCACCGGGAAGGTTCGTGATCAGGTGACCACCCGTCTCCGTCTGCCACCAGGTATCGACGATCGGGATCTCTTCTCGCCCGATGTTCTTCCAGTACCACATCCATGCCTCGGGGTTGATAGGCTCGCCAACAGTCCCGAGGACCCGCAGGCTCGACAGATCGTATTTCGCCGGCCACGCGTCACCGCTCTTCATCAGCGCTCGGATGGCGGTGGGTGCCGTGTAGAACTGGTTCACGCCGTGCTTCTCCACGATCTGCCAGAACCGCCCGGCATCGGGATACGTTGGAACGCCCTCGAACATGAGCGAAGTTGCCCCGAAGCTCAGTGGGCCATAGACGATATAGCTGTGGCCGGTTACCCACCCGATGTCGGCCGTGCACCAGAACACATCTTCGTCGTGGTAGTCGAACGTGTACTTGAACGTGATCGTCGAGTAGAGCAAGTATCCGCCGGTCGTGTGCAAGACACCCTTCGGCTTGCCGGTCGAACCGGACGTGTAGAGGATGAAGAGCGGATCCTCGGCGTCGACCCACTCGACGTCGCAGTGCTGCGATATGTCTGCCGCTCGAATCTCCTCGTGGTACCAAACGTCCCGGTCGGGCTCCATGTCGACCCGAGTCTGCGCCCGCGACACTACGATCACGCTCTCGATCGAGGGGCACTCGAGGAGTGCCTCGTCGGCCATAGCCTTCAGCGGGACTACACGACCACCTCGGATGCCTTCGTCGGCTGTGATGAGCATTCTCGCTTCGCAGTCCTGGATGCGATCGCGCAGGGCCTGCGCAGAGAAGCCACCGAACACGATCGAGTGGATGGCCCCGATGCGCGCGCACGCGAGCATCGCAAAAGCGAGTTCGGGAATCATCGGCATATAGATCGCGACCCGATCGCCCTTCTTGATGCCGTGCTTCTTCAGGACGTTCGCGAAGCGGCACACCTTGTAGTAGAGCGACTGGTAGGTGTACATCTTGGTCCGACCCTCGTCGGACTCCCAGATGAGCGCGGCCTTGTTGCGACGCCACGTGGTGAGATGCCTGTCGATGCAGTTGTATGCGACGTTCGTCTTGCCGCCCTTGAACCATTCGACCTTCGGAGTGTCGAACTCCCAGTCCAGGACCTTGTCCCACTTCTTGTGCCAGTAGAGGTACTCCTCGGCCATCTCGGCCCAGAACCCCTCGGGGTCGTCGATGGAGCGTTTGTACATCGCCTCGTACTCATCCATCGAACTGATGTATGCGCGCTCCTTCACCCACTGAGGGGGCTCGATGACGCGCTGCTCGCTCATCAATGACTGGATCGACTTGGACGCATCAGTCATGGAAGGCCTCCTTCACCCGTTTGTCGACTGTCCCTGAAGGCAGCTAGGCGGTGAAGTAAGGTGATTCCCCCATGTGCAATCGCACGTGCCTGCCTAGCTGCAACTGAGCGCCAACATGCTACCTGATACCCGTGCACAGTCCTTTCCCCCATAAGGCCAGCGGTACTATCGAGTCGGTCAACGGTGCCTGGGACACTTCTCACGGGCGATGAGCGGCGGCGCCTTGTAACACCTGTTGCAACGCTTGGAACACTGCGCTATTGTGACCACACGACATATTTCCCTTCCCAGCACACAATGCCTTCCGGGGAATCCGGAAGGCGCTCGCGGGACATCGTCGACCGGCATCACGATGTGCGTGTGGGTCAACCAGGCAGACCGCACGAGGACCCGCAGAGAGACTCAGGGGTAGCAAAGGGAAGGAATGAGGAAACCCCGGCCCGGAGGCCGGGGTTTCCGACATACTTAGAGAGAGAATCCCCGCTTGAGCGTGAAGGTACTGAGAGCCGTGGAGGACACGAACTCCCGAGAGAAGACCGGATCGTCCGCGAGGGAGACATGCTCCGCACGTCGCATCTGACGCGTCACATCCTCAAGAATGCGCGGTTCAACCGCGATCGCAGCCGCACCGAGCAGTGCAGCGTCTGCGAGCTGGCGGACATCGCCCGACAGGGCGTCTTTCGGCATAATGCCGAGCGCGAAGAGCTGGCCGACATCCATCGCTCCGCCGAAAGCTCCTGCGAGAATCCACCTGGACAGGGTTCGCGGCTTCACTCCTGAGGCTTTGACGAGGGAGACCATCCCTGCGGCGACAGCAGCCTTGGCCGTTTGCAGAGCGCGAACGTCGGTTTGTGTAAGCGAAAGGGGCGTTGGGCCGCTTCCGCCGAAGTCAACCTGCAACACACCTTCCCGCTCGGCAAAGCGTTCCCTCAGAGGGCCTTCACGCACCAGCCGACCGGACTCGTCAAGTTGCCCCACTCGTCTCAGTTCCGCCATCGCAGACAGCAGGCCCGAGCCCGCAAACCACAGTGGCTCTCCTCCACCCACCACATCCAGCTCCACGCCATCCCCAGTGATTCGAACGCATGTGACCGCGCCCGTTGTCGCGGGTCCCCCGCTGCTCACGCCGAACCCCTCGAAAGCGGGACCCGCTGCTGCTGAAGCCAACCAGATACCGTTCGGCGACACGAGTGCCATCTCAGCGTTGGTGCCCGCATCGACGTACATGGTCGTCTCGGCGACGTCGATCAGCCCACCGGCAACGAGACCCGCCGTCAGGTCCCCGCCCACGAACCCGGCTATCGGCGGCAGCACGATGGTTTCGGCATCGGCGGCAAGAGTCCTAGCGACCGACGAATCCTCGGATAGCGACACGGCCGACTGGAATGGTGCCGAAAAGGGATGTCCCGCCAGACCACGCACGTCCATGCCAAGCAGCAGACTCGCCATCGCACTGTTCCCGACCACGACAAGTCGTCGCACAGACGACAGACAGCCACTCGCGCGATCGCACGCCGCTGTCAGTGCATCTATGATCGACTGCTCGGCACAGCGTCTGAGGACCACACCCTCTCCATCACGGGCCGCAGCGATGCGCGAGATCACGTCGGCGCCCCATGTCGCCTGAGAGTTGGGAACGACCGAACGTCCAAGTTCGCGCCCGGATTCGGCGCCGATCACGACGGCGGACACCGTCGTCGTCCCCAGATCGAGAGCCGCGAGAAGCTGTGCTTCCTCGGGCGCCTCCCCTTCCGCCGATACCGGGGCGGCCGCGGTCACAATCGGCCTGACAGTCAAAGGTCCAGTCACCGCGAGCCTGCATGCGAGCCTAGTTGCGCGCGGCGCGAGCTTGAGAGCCCTCCGCTCGGTCTCGTCCGGCTCGGAAGGATTGCCTTCCGACACGCGCACGGCACACTTCCCGCACACACCTCTGCCGCCACATGGTGCAGGAACCACGATGCCCGCCTCGCGCGCAGCCGACAGAAGTGTCGCACCCGCCTCGACCCACAAAGTCACGCCACTGGGTGCGAAGGTCACTGGATAGCGCAGCGCCGACACCACTCACTCCTCGGGAAGAACGGCCACGCCCCAGCCCGTCCCCGTGTGCGTCGCGATCACCGAGCCGGTTTCGACGACGTAGAGCTCCGTTGGCTCGAAGTGTTGCTCGATCGCGTCCTTGAGCCAAGCCGCCTTGTCCTCAGAAAGGGCGTGCATCACGCAGAAGGCCCCTGCGCGCGCGCCGTTCAGGCGCTCTTCCAGCCACTTCACCGTGAACTCGAGTGCCTTTCGTGCACCCCTGACGGGCCGAACGACAGTCAGCAAACCGTCCTTGGGCGTTATCGTGATCCTAACGTTCAGCATTCCGCCGACAGTCCCGGCGATACGGTTGATGCGCCCGCCCTTCACGAGGTTGTCCATCGAATCCAGACCTACCAGCATCTGCACCCGATCGCGAGCGTACTCGGCGCGCTTCACAACGTCCGAAACGCTTGCGCCACTCACCGCCGCTTTCGCGGCCTCGACCACCTGAAGCCCCAGACCCCACGACAGGTTCTTCGAGTCCACAACGTGCACCTTGCCTTGGAGATCCTCCGCAGCCCTTCGCGCCGAGGAATACGTGCCGGAGAGCTTCGACGAGATGTTGACCGAAACCACGTGCGAGGCAGTCTCCAGCGCGCTCCTGTAGGCATCGATGAACGCGCCAACCGAAGGCTGCGAGGTCGTTGGGAGACGCTCCATCGCACCCATGCGACGCATGAACTCGGCCTGTGAGAGCGTCCCGTCTGGGATCGACTCATCGCCGATGTTCAGCGTGAGAGGAACCACCCTGATGCCGTAGCGTCGGCAGACCTCGCGTGTTAGGTCCGCAGTACTGTCGGTGACGATAGCCACGCCACCCGCCGACGGTCCCTCGATTCCCGTTTGCTTCTCCCTCATCGTCAGTCCTCGAAATTCACCATGCCGTGAGACATGTGCTTGCCGCCCATCACGTGAACATGCAGGTGCTGCACCGTCTGGTTCGCGTCCCTGCCGTTGTTCACGATGACTCGATAGCCGGAGTCGGCGATATCTTTGATTCGGGCAACCTCCCTGGCCGCCGTGAACAGAGCCGCGAGAGACCCCAGGGGAAGATTGGATTCCATGCTCTGATAGTGGACCTTCGGGATGATCAGTGTGTGCACTGGTGCCTGGGGCGCGATATCGTCGAACGCTATGACGTCGTCGTTCTCGAGTACCTTCCTCGCCTCAAGTTCGCCTCGCGCGATCATGCAAAAGATGCACCGCTCCACGTGATCCTCCTCGTCCTCGGATCGTCCCGCCCCACACGCTCATGAGACGTCGCACGATCGCGTCACCCGGTCTTCTCGCCCTCGTCCTCGACCTCGTTCTCGTCCTCGTTCTCGAGCTCGAGTTCGCCTACCAGAGTCGTCACCTTCTGCTCCGCGTCGGCCAGCTTCGCCTGCAAGAGCCTCAGGAGAACGACGCCACGTTCGTAGCGCGCCAGACTCTCCTCGAGTTCCAACTCTCCGCTCTCGAGGGCGCACACGATGCCCTCAAGCTCCTCGAGCGCCTCACCGAACGATAGCTCTTCGGGACTCGGCGCATTCCCCTCGCTCATCTACGTTTCCCTTTCCGCCGTCTCCACAACACAGCCGAGGCGACCGTCGGCGACCCGCACGCCGACACGATCGCCGGACGCCACCGAATCGACCGACTTCACAACCGTTCGACCATCGGGACCGTAGCATACAGCGTAGCCCCTACCCAGAATCGAAAGCGGTGACAGATCGCCGAGCCTGGCCGAGGCAATCGCCACCTTCTCTCTGCTCCGCTCGACCACGCGCGGGCCGACGCCGGCCAAAGAACGGTGCACGTACGCAATCCGTTCTTCGTCCCTTCGCAGACGCTCCGGAATGGCGCGCTGAAGCCCCTGGCCCGCCAGGTCGACCGCCTGTGCCGCCCGTCCCAGGAGGATTCGCGGATCCGCGAGGACGGGCCGCTCCGCCAGCCTGCCCACCCCATGTCGCGCATCCCGGACCCTCTGTGCCAGCGCTCCGCCCAGGAGTCGGGACATCTTCTCCAGCTGATTCTCGATGCGCACCGCCGAAGGTGCAGCCGCTTCGGCGGCTGCTGTCGGTGTCGATGCCGTCACGTCGGCAACCATGTCAGCAATCGACGTGTCAGGCTCGTGACCGATGCCGGTGACAACCGGCACCATCGACGCCACAACGGCCCGAGCAACTTCCTCGGAATTGAAAGGCATCAGGTCTTCGTACGAACCACCGCCCCGTACGAGAAGGACGGCGTCCGGACACGCCTCCGACGCCACACGGAGTCCCTCGACGATCGCCGCGGACGCATCCACGCCTTCGACTTGGACACCCACGACAAGCAGCTCCACCATCGGAGAGCGGCGTCGCAAAGTGCGGATAACATCGTGGATCGCCTTGCCTCGCGGCGAGGTCACGACGGCGATGCGTGTCGGATAGGCGGGCAACTCCCGCTTCCGCTCAGACCGCATCAGACCCTCTGCCTCGAGCTTTCGCGCCAGCGCAGCCACCTGCATCCGCAACACTCCCTCACCCGCGAGGGCGAGCGAGCGCACCATGAACTGCATGCGTCCTTTCGGGACGTATGCCGAGAAACCACCAGTCATCTCGACCAGCGCGCCGGAGCGCAGCTCGACACCGGAGGCGAGATAGGCGTCCCGCCACATCATGCAAGGCATCGACGCGTCAGCGTCGCAAACCGTGAAGTAGGCCGCCTTGTAGCCCGGCTTGTCGCTGAACTCGGAAACTTCGCCGATGACGCGCAGCGATACCGACTCGAGCGCCCGTTTGGCGGCCGTCATGGCCTCGGTGACTGTTAGCGCTCTGTCGTCCGGCACCCGCGTCCCTTCCGTCCCTGGCCAAGTGAGATTCTAGCAGTCGCCGCCGGCACGTCGTCCGCACCCGCAAGATCGACTCCAGAGGGGTCCTACCTGCGCGACAGGCCGATGAAGTACAGCAACTGCATCACCGCGAT
>JAOUET010000004.1 GCA_029858605.1 Coriobacteriia bacterium
TCGGGGTCTCGGTACGAAGCCAGGATGTCGGCGATCCGGACATCGGTCAGCATGCTCGTGAGCCCGTCCGAGCAAAGGAGCAAGCGATCGCCCGGTTCCGCGTCCACCTCGAACGTGTCCGCATACATGTTGGGATCCGATCCGAGGGCGCGAGTTATGACGCTGCGGTTGGGATGCGTGCGCGACTCTTCCTCCGTGATGCTGCCCTGCCTTATCAGGTCGGCGACGACGGAGTGGTCTAGGGTGATGCGCTCGAGTTCTCCCCCATGGAACAGGTACGCGCGGCTGTCGCCTGCGTGCGCTATGGCGATGCGAGTGTCCTCGACGATGGCGGCCGTTAGAGTCGTCCCCATTCCGGCACGCCCGAGCCCCTCACGGGCGCCGTCGATGACCGCACGGTTTGCGGATCGCACGGCTCGCCCCAGTGCTTTCGCATCCGCACGTAGTGGCGCGTTCTCCAGAAGGCTCTCGACTGCGAGCGTGCTGGCGATCTCCCCTGCCTGGTGACCGCCCAGGCCGTCCGCAACCGCGTAGAGCGGCGGGCTCAGGAGGACGGCGTCCTCGTTGTGAGTCCTGACGCGACCGACATCGGAAAGACCTGAGTACTGTGGTCTGCCCGCACGCGCGCTCACAGGCGAACCACCTTCAGCAGCGTGGCGCCGAGAGCTATCTCGTCGCCCGCTTCGGCACGAACGGGCTCGCGGATCCGTTCGCCGTTGACGACCGTGCCGTTCGTCGAGCCGAGATCTTGGACGGTCACGCCGTTCGAGGTGGGATGGACGCGTACGTGATTCGAGGATACGAAGTCGTCGGCTATCACGATGTCCGATCCCGGAGAGCGGCCGATGATGATCGGCCCTGCGACCGGAACCGTCACGCCCATGATCTCGCGAGGCCCTCGCGCTACCCTGAGCGCCAGCACGCCGGGTCCGGAGCGGCTAACGCGCACCAGGCCGACGCCGGTCTTCACGGCAGCGAAAAGGAACAGGTAGAGCAGGGCAAGAAGGAGGAACTTGCCGATGAGCAGGACGATATCGACCATGGTCAGGTCCTCGGCTCGTTGTACGTCAGTTGAGTCACGCCGATTCGGACGACATCGCCGTCTTTCAGCCGGATGCGGTCGACCCGCTCGCCGTTGACGTACGTCCCGTTCGTCGACCCGAGGTCCTGAACGGCCCATCGCGAACCATCGGGTACGAAGGCCGCATGCTGGCGGGAGATATTCGCGTCCTTCACGCAGATGTCGCAGTCCGCAAGGCGACCCACCACGACCTTCGCTCCCTGCAGGATGACGTCGTGATGTATCCCGCTGACGGTGACCGTTGCGAAGACCTGGACCGACGGCACGTTCGCGAGGAGTCGGGCTCGCTGGTCGGCTTCATCGAGGGCGGCGTCTTCCCGAGCGCGTGGCGGCTCTTCGGCAGGTGGCGCAATCGGGGCTTGCTCCGAGTCGGAGAGATTGGGACTGACTCGGAAACGGCCGAGCCGCAAATCGTCGTGCACGACGAAATCCACTCTCGGCTTGGAGGTCAGGTGGTACCCGCGCTCCTGCGCATGTGCGACGAGATACGTAGCCAGCTCACCGGAGAGCGTGTCGCGAAACGCGCCCATCTTCTCGGTGTCTGCCGAAGAGAGCGCCACGACGTAGGAGGCAGGCACATAGACCTTGCCGACACCGACCGAGCGGGTGTCGTCCATGGCCTTGCCCAGCGCCTTGGCGATCTCGACGGGCTGGACTGGAGAGCGAAACGCGCCCGCAAACAGTCCCTCGACAGCGGATGCCACGCGATCCTCGAAGTCGGACAGGATGCTCAATCGACGTCCTCCGTCGGCGTCATTCCTCTTCGGCGCGCGCGGGCGCACCGGCTGCGATAACGAGCACGACCAGTATAGAAGAGGCGGCGAGATGCGGTAGCAAGGCATCTCCCGTCCACGTCACCGAAGCGTTGACGCTGCGCGCGACTACGTCGGCCAGCGCGTATCCGGCGTAGAGCATCGCTACGCCCAGCACCCAGCCGCCGATTGCCGCGGTCCTTGCGGCGCGACGACACGCCAGCGACATCGCGAGTGCGGCACCCGCCCAGGCCGCCAGCACCGCGAGCGGTGCCGGAGTGGAGACCAGCTCGCGCACGTTGCCGGACATGATGCGCGTGGAGAGCGGGTCCGCGAACCATTCCAGCGTCACGGTCAAGTATGGTGCCCTTCCTCCCGAGGCGGCCGACGCCAGCATCGTGAGGGCGGCTCCGGTCGCGCCGGCGACAGCACTCTTGAGAGGCGTCGCGCCGAAGCCCGTCAGCAAAGGTGCCGCTGGCGCGAGTCGTGCAATGCCGAGGGGTGGGGCCGCAAGTCCGCCGAGCAGGGCGTTTTCACGACGACCCGCATACCACCACGCCGGGGTGATGGCCAGCAGGAAGGCGGTTCCGACGGCCCAACCGGTCGCGGAGATGAGCCCGACCGCGAAGGCGCCGAGGCCGAGCGCCGTCCCGAGCGCAGGTACCGCGGTAGCGACGAACGCGACGAGGAGGGCCCCTGCGGTGTGGGCCGGACCGGACAAAGTGAGTTCGGCTAGGCCGACCCACGCGAGCCAGCCACTGGTTGCGGCCGCAAGCGCTCTGACCGCGAATCCGGACCAGGGGCGCGTTCTGTCCCACAGGCCAATCCGCTCCCAGTCGCGTGCCACATCGATCTGTTCGTCTTGCAGCGAAGCGACGACCTCGGCGAGCTCAACGCGGCCTTGGTCCGGTCTGCCGAGGTGGTCCAGGAGTCGTGCGGCAAACCCTGCAACGGTCCCGTACCGGTCGCCGGGATGTGTAGCGAGAGCCGCCAGCAGAATGTCGTCGATCGCGGCTGGAAGGGTCCGGTCGAACTCGCTGGGTGCAGGCGGGTCTATCACCCCGGCTTTGAAGATCGCCCCCTCGATCGAGTCCGTCGCAAAAGGGTTGGCATCGACGAGCAGCTCGAAGCAAAGCGCGGCGAACGCCCAGACGTCGGTTCTCTCGTCGACGTCTTCGCCTTGGAGCTGCTCGAGAGGCATGAAGCCGGGCGTGCCTCCCACATTCGGGCCGTGACCTATGGCCGTTGAGAGAGCCGAAATGCCGAAGTCGGTCACCTTCACGTGCCCTGCGTGCGTGACCAGCACGTTCTCGGGCTTGATGTCGAGGTGCAGGACGCCGTTCTCGTGCGCGAACTGCAGCGCCGAAGCGACGGCTTCGACTACCGCGGCAGCCGCGTCGAGACCAGGCGGCCCCTCCCGATCGAGTATCTCGGCAAGGGAGGTGCCATCGACGTACTCCATGATGATGAAGGCCTCGTCCGCGTCCGTGTCCCACTCGTGGACGGAGACGATGTTCGGGTGGTTGAGAAGTGCGGCCGTGCGAGCTTCGACGAGCCCGACGGGAGCGGTGACACGCCCGGACCCGTCTCGCGGGAACGGGAGTCGCTTGATCGCCACACGGCGCTGCATTCGCGTGTCGTACGCGAGCACGACCTCGGCGAAGCCTCCCCGTGCTAGCTGTTGCAGCGGACGGTAGCGGTCCAGAATCAGCTGCTGGTCCACACGCTTCCCTCGACGGTTGTGCGATCAGCCTATTCTAGCGCGGGATGGTCGTGCGATGCAGTGACGTTCCAGCGGGGTGGGTGGCCTACGCCTCACCGAGGTACGCTCTCTTCAGCTCCTCGTTCGCGAGGAGCTCGCCGGCTGTACCTTCGATGACGACCTGACCGGTTTGCAGGACGTAGCCGCGATCGGCGATGGAGAGGGCCGCGTTCGCGTTCTGCTCCACGATGAAGACCGAGACACCCTGCTCGTTGATCGACTGGATCGTCTCGAAGCTCTGGTCCACGAGAGCAGGAGCCAGTCCCATGGACGGCTCGTCCATGATCACGAGACGCGGGCGGCTCATCAGTGCCCTTCCGAACGCGACCATCTGCTGCTCGCCACCCGACAGCGTACCGGCCCGCTGAGAGCGGCGCTCGTGTACGCGCGGAAAGAGCTCGTAGACCTTCTCGAGGTCTTCCCTGATGCCTTCGGCGTCGGTACGCGTGTAGGCACCCATCTCGAGGTTTTCCAGCACTGTCAGGTGCGGGAAGAGCCGACGATTCTCCGGCACGGTGGCGATGCCCCGCCTGATGCGCTCGGAAGTGCGGACGTTGTTGACGACCTCACCTTCCCACAGAACCTCGCCCTCGGTGGGTTTGACGATACCGAGGACCGTCTTCATGGTCGTCGACTTGCCGGATGCGTTGCCGCCGAGCAGACAGACGATCTCGCCCTCATAGACCTTGTAGTTGACGTCCTTCAGGATTTCGATGCGTCCGTAGTGGGTTCGGACGTGCCGGAACTCAAGAAGGGGTGACTGCGTGCTTTCCAAGATACGCCTCCACGACTGCGGGGTCGCTGGCCACGTCCTGCGGTAGACCTTCGGCTATCTTCACTCCGTGATCCATTGCGATGACGCGGTCCGACGCCCCCATTATCACCTTCATGTCGTGCTCGATCATCAGGATCGTGTAGCCAAGGGACTTGAAATCCTTGATTTGGTTCATGACCTCGAGGGTCTCGGCCGGGTTCATGCCTGCCACGGGCTCGTCGAGCAACAGCAGTACGGGGTCGGACGCGAGAGCGCGTGCGATCTCGAGCCTGCGCCGATTGGCGTATGAGAGCGATGAAGCCGGCTGCGACTGCCTGGGACCCGAGAAGCGACCCGGGAACATCGCGAGGATGCGTTGCGCGTTCTCGCGCATCACCGCCTCCTCCTTGCGCAGGCGAGGAAGGCGAAACATCGCCGAGAAAGCCCCGCTGTGCGCGCGGCCGTGCTGGCCGACGAGCAAGTTCTCCAGCACGGTCATGTTGGAGAAGAGGCGTAGCATCTGGAACGTGCGCGAGATTCCTTTGCGCTGAATCTGGTCCGGCCGAAGACCTGCGATGCTCTCGCCCTTCAGAAGGATATCGCCGGAGTCGGGTTCGTAAAGTCCCGTGATGAGGTTGAATGTCGTCGTCTTTCCAGAACCGTTCGGTCCGATGATCGAGAGGATCTCGTTCTCGTAGATCTCAAACGAGAGGTCGTCGACGGCCTTGAGACCGCCGAACGCCTTCGTCGCGCCCTTGAAGTCGAGAACAACTTCTCGCATCGGTGCCTATGCCTCCAGGTCCTGATGACCCTCATCGAAATCGAAGAGCTTCTGACGGGTCTTCTCTACCTCGCGCGGATCCTCTTCGCGGACTTCGCGGCGCCAAAGCGAGTCTGGCAGAATCCCTTCGGGCCTGAATATGACCATCACGACGATGACCAGACCCACGATGAGCATGCGATACCGGTCGAACTCGATGAAGAAGTTCTGCACGGCAACGGGCAGTGAATCCATCGTCTGCTCGCCGAGCAGATCGGGCAGCCACCTCGAGAACGCCTGGCGAATGAACTCCGGGAGAGCGTCTAGGAGTGCGGCGCCGGCGATCGCTCCGGGAATCGAACCCATGCCGCCGAGAACGACCATGCAGACGACGAGCACCGACTGCAGGAACTCGAAGTACGTCGGGTTGATGAACTGCTGGTAGTACGCGAACAGACACCCGGCGAGCCCAGCGATGCCGGCGCTGATGACCATGGACAGCAGCTTCAGACTCGTTCCGTGGATGCCGCTGTGCTCGGCGGCGATCTCATCCTCGCGCAACGCGTTCCACGCGCGCCCCACGCGCGAGGACTTCAGGTTGGTCAGCATGATCGCCACGAGTACGACGAAGATCAGTACCAGATAGTAGAACTCGCCCGGTTTGTCGATCTTCAAGCCGAGAATCATCGGCCGGTAGATCTGCGGGATGCCACCGGGACCGTTCGTCACGGACTCCCAGTTGTTGAACGTGATGCGCGTTATCTCGCCGAAGCCAAGTGTGACTATCGCAAGGTAGTCGCCGCGTAATCGCAGCGTCGGCAGGCCGATGAGCAGTCCGGCAAGCATGGCCAGTCCTGTGCTCGCAAGCAGCAGGATCCAGAAATCGACGTGGTAGCCGAGCCGCGGAGACGAGAATATGGCGGTCGTGTAGGAGCCCACCGCGAAGAACGCGATATATCCGAGATTCAGTAGCCCGGTCTCACCCATGACGACGTTGAGCCCCATAGCCAGAAGGACGTAGACGAGAGACCGGATGCCCAAGCGCAGCCACACCGTCTGGATCAGGTCTGCCTGCTCCAGCAACGGTACGGAGATTGCGAGGGCGAGCGCCGCGAGCGCGTACGCCCACCTCGGCACTCTGCCGAAGAAGCGCCTCGCCGTTGCCCAGACACCCGTCTTCTCCTGCATGGCTAGACCTTCTCCTGGATGTGCTCGCCGAGGATCCCGGAGGGTCGGAACATCAAGACGAGCACCAGTACCGAGAAGGAGATGGCATGCTGCCACATCGTCGCGAACTGGCTGTCGTGGTTGAGGAAGAACAGGATCGCCATTACCGCAAGGAACAGGTTGCCTGCGGCAAGGCGCAGCGAGTGTCTGGCCGAGACACTGACGAGGGCGTCGGTGCGTGGACCGAGCGCAACCTTCAGCGCGTTGGGAATGGGGAAGCGATACACGTTGACGATCCGCCTCTCGTAGGCGGGCGTGCGAATCTCGTCGCGAATGTGTCGCCTGCGACGCCCGGGCACCCGGATCGTCTGTGTGTAGAGACCCAGCGCCAAGCCGGCGACGAAGAACCACGCGAGTCCGCCGAGCTTCATCCCTACGCCGTAGTTCTCGACAAGACCCAGCAGGAGGGAGCCAACCACCGCTCCGGGGATGTTGCCGATACCACCAAGGACGGCCGCAGTGAACGCCTTGAGACCGTACAGGAAGCCTGTGTCGAACTTCAGCGAACCGTAGTACATGGCGACGAGGAAGCCGCCGATGGCCGCCAGCGCAGAACCGATGATGAACGTGAAGGCGATAGTGCGGTTCGTCTCTATGCCCATCATCTCTGCGGCTTCCATGTCCTGCGAGGTCGCACGCATCGCCTTGCCTATTCGGGTGCTCCTGATGATGTAGGTAAGGATAGCCATCAGCACGACCGAAACGCCGATGATGATGAGGGCGAGGACTCTTATCGGCACGCCGAACATGACTACGACCTGGCTCGGGACGATTGCTGTCGGAACGACGATCGCCTCGGGGCCCCACGTGAGGATGATGAGGTTCTGCAGGAAGATGGACACACCGATGGCCGAAAGGAGCGGGATGATTCGCGAAGCACCCCGAAGCGGTCGGTACGCTATCCGTTCCACAAGCCATCCAAGCAGAGCCGTGAGCAGGACGGACACGGCGACAGCCATGATGAAGTAGCCGATGAGCACTCCAGCGGACGTGTCGCTATCGACACCTGCCCATACGAGTGTCGTGATTGCGATGTAGCCGCCGATGGTGAAGATCTCGCCGTGGGCGAAGTTGATGAACTCGAGCACGCCGTACACCATCGTGTACCCGAGTGCGATGAGTGCGTATATCATGCCGACGGTCAAGCCGGACATTGTCAGGCGAAAGACATGCTCGAACGTCATCTGTGCATCCTGAGGGTTCTCGGCTTCGAATGCGCGACGGTTTCCCGTGCATACGGCTTGCACACAGTAGCAAATGAGTGAGTATGAAGCAAAAGGCGCGGGGCATGTGCCCCGCGCCTCATGTCGCGCTTCGATGCGGAGATCAGGGTCTCCGGATGGTCGTTCTAGTCAGCTGAGACCCACGCGCCGTTCTCAATCTTGTATCGCACGATTGTCGCAAGCCCCGCGGAACCGCCCATAGCCTCGAACTCACCGTTCGCGTCGAACCCGAAGGTTCCGATCACGCCGTTTACCTCGACGTCGCTCAGGTTCTTGAGGATGTCGGCCGGATCGGCAGACTCGCCCTTCTTGATGGCCTCTACGATCGCGACAAGCGCGTCGTGGTTGGTCTCGGCATAGGGGCCCGGTTCCTTGTCGGTGGCCTCCATGTAGGCTGTCTTGAAGTCCTCCCAGCCGGCCATGGAGTCCTGCGGGATGCCGCCGATAGTGGCCAGGACGCCCTCGACGTTGGCTGCACCGCCGGCTTCATCTGCGATCTCATCGGACTTGATGCCGTCGCCGCCCATGAACTGGACATCGGCCATGCCCGCCTCGCGGCACTGCTTGTAGAGCAGGCCGGCCTCACGGTGGTAGCCGGTGAACATCACGGCATCGGGGGCAAAGGCCTGGATCTTTGCGACTTGAGCGGAAAAGTCCGTGTCGCCCTCCTGGCCAGCCTCGCGGAGAACCTCGACGCCTGCATCGGTCAGATGACCCTCGACGACGTCGGCAAGACCGACTGCGTAGTCACCACGGTCGTCCATGATGGCGACCTTCTCGAAGCCAAGCTCGACACACCAGTCGGCAAGTGCCTTGCCCTGGATGTTGTCGCCGACACAGGTGCGGAAGAAGTTCTCGCGCGGAACGAGGTCGGCTCGTGTGGCCGAACCGGAGATCATAGGGATCCCGGCCTCAGCGTAGATGGGCTGAGCGGAGTTCGTGTTGCCGGAAGTCAGCGCGCCGATCACGGCGACGACGCCCTCGTCGATCAGCTGCTGGGCGACGATCGGGGACTCAGCCGGCTCACCCTTGTCGTCCTTGATGACAAGCTCTATCTCGTACTTCTTGTCTCCGGCTTCGAAGCCGGTCAAGTCGTCCCCGGCGAGCTTGATGCCTTCCTGTGCTGCGAAACCATAGTCGGCCAAGCCTCCGGTGAGCGATGTGTGAACGCCGACCTTGATCGTCTCGGTCGTCTTCTCGCCATCGCCGTCACCGTCGGTGGTGCAGCCAATCAGCGACGAAACGGCCGCAATCATGGCCGTTGCGAGCAGTACAGCGAGGATTGTGCGCAAACGCGTATTCGTCATGCGCTGTCCGCCCCCTTTCATGCCATTCGATACTGGACTTGACGGTTGATTGTACCAGTGTAGAGCCCATTAGTAACGCCCGCTCGACATGCTCCTTCCTCATCCGTTCGGGAATCCGCACCCTGGTAGCGTTGCGCGACCTGTTTGCGTGAGCTGGCCGGACGTTTGCAGCAGGGCAAGGCAGGGCGTATAGATATGAGACACGCCGGCAAACCACTATGCGACGGTGTCGGGAATGGTTGCGCGAATCATCGACTTCTCGAAACGACGCCCCGTGATCGCTGCTCTGGCCTTCCTGGGTGTCTGTGCCGCTGTCTGGCTGTCAGTTTCGGAGGCCTACACTTGGGTCGTGTGGAACCGTCTGATCGCGGAGACGCAGACGATCTGCGATGCGCCGCGCTCCGGACGAGATATCGACGCCACCTGGTCGTTCCCGTTCAAGGACACCACGTGCACCGTCGAAGTGACGATCGATGCGGGCGAACTCGAACTGGCAAGCCGAATCGACGCGGGTAGGGCTTTCCGCACGCCCATCTACCCGCGTGCGCGCCACCTGCCGCACTTCGTGTCGAGCCAGGCCGAGAGCCGGTTCATCCGGGATCTCGCCGACGAGTTCCGTCGCATAGCCGAAGAGATGAGCCTGGACGAGGACGAGCACCTCGAACTCATCGTATGCGCCGTGCAGGCGATACCGTACGGCGAAACAGAGGGAGATGTGTTGCTGCCCATCGAAGTCGTCGCGAACGGAAGAGGCATGTGCAGCGAAAAGAGCGTCTTGCTGGCGGCGCTTCTTGTCCGTGAGGGATACGGCACCGCAATGTGGGCCCTGCCCACCCAGAAGCACGTTGCCGTGGGCGTCCGGAGCGATTGGGTGCGGTTCGACGACAGCGAGTACGCGTACATCGAAACCACGCGCCCCGCGTTTATCGGCCACGTCTCGTCCGAGATGAAGGCGCGCGGTCCGATTGCCCGGCACCCGGTACTCATGCGCGTCAGCGAAGGCAAGGTCTACACCGCAGGGGAGCAGATCGACTACATCCTCGAGCGGTTGACCCGTCGGCCGTCTCTGGGAGACAGAGGCAGGCGCGCGTTTCCCCAGTACAGGACCTACGACGCCTACTACTCTCTGAAGGCTGTCGAAAACGACGTCACGCTGGAGCTGGCCCGGTTCGCCATGCAGAACACACATGATCGCGCGCGCGTGTACCGAACGCTCGTCTCCTCGGACGCGCTGTCGATCGCGTACTGAGCGCGAGTTCGTGTCGGAAGCGTTGCTGCTCGGCTAGAATCTTGGAGACCGACACAAACGGAGCGGCGAACCCGTCGGTTCGCCCCATTCAAGGAGAAGCTCATGTCGCGCACGCGAGTTCTTGGAATCCTGCTGATAGCAGCGCTTCTGTTGAGCGGCCTCGGTCTTGTCGGCTGCCTTTCGGAGATGAAGATCGGTGGATACGACACGTCTGACTCTGACGAGGATGACAAGGATGCGGGGGATTCAGGGGATGCAGCAGCCTTCGCCGTCGGGGAGTCAGTTGCCGCGCTATGGGATGACGGCAACTTCTACCTGGCGAACGTCACTGACGTCGATGACCGAGAAGTCGTTGTCAGGTACGCCGACGACGGCTCGTCCAAGACGGTGCCGGTGACAGACGTTCGCGAGATCCCGAACAAGGTGTGGAGGGTCGGCGACAGGGTCCTGGCCGTGTGGTACATGGGGCGATTCTACCCGGGTGAGGTCATCGCGGTCGATGGGGACACGCACACGATCGCCTGGGACGACGGCAGCGAACCGTCGGAGGTCGAGTCGGGGAAGATCATCGCGGAGGAGTAGCTCAGCCTTTCAGCATTGCCAGGGCCAGCGCCAATCCCGTGCCAGTCACCACTAGGCCCCCGAAGACGTAGTAGCCACCCGAGCCCCACTGGTCTCCCTTGGGGTTCTTGATGCCGAAGTAGATGGCCCAGATACCCGAGATGATGAACAGTCCAGGGCAGATGTAGTCGCCCACAGCCCTCTCCATCCCTTCAGGGGGAGCGTTTGCCGATACGATGCTGCTGAGATTGTCGCACTCCTGCAGTTCCTTGTCCCTGCTCACAGCGCGTGCTAACCTATCGCTCGCACCGAAACGCGGGTGTGGCGGAATGGCAGACGCGCATGGTTCAGGTCCATGTGGGCTTTAAGCCCGTGAAGGTTCAACTCCTTTCACCCGCACCACCGAGAACGAAAAGGGCTCCCTGGCGGGAGCCCTTGCTCTTCGTCGGCAAAGCGCGTATCGCCAGCGATGTCTAGCGGCCTATCCCTCGACGATCTCAACTAGCTCGAGGTCGAACGTGAGGTCTTCGCCGGCGAGCGGGTGGTTGAAGTCCAGTGTGACGTTCTCCTCGGCCACGTCCACGACGGTCGCGGACATGCGGTTGCCGTCCGGCGCCCGCAGCTCGACCATCCAGCCGACCTGTGGCTCGTCGCCCTCGAAGGCCGAGCGAGGAATCTCCTCGACCGCCTCTTCGAAGCGCTGGCCGTATGCTTGACTGGCAGGAATCGTGACGGTCGCCGATCCACCGACCTCGAGTTCGGCGATCGCGTTGTCGAATCCAGGTATGACTTCGCCGGTGCCGAGCGTGAACTCGAGCGGGTCGCGACCCGCACTGGTGTCGAACTCGGAGCCGTCTGCGAGCGTGCCGCGGTAGTGTACGCGGACCACGTCGCCGTCCTTCGGCTTCATGTGATGCCTCCTCTGGGAGCGGGCGATAGCGAAACGTCCACCCACTCTACAGCATTCGGGGACGTGGCGTGGCGAGCCTCGGTTCTGGTGGCAGGAGCGGCGCGCTAGGGCTGTTGCCCGGGCGGCTGCTGTGTCGTGCCGGGCTGCTGGGCTGGTTGGGTGGTGGCCTGCTGAGCCGTCTGGGTAGTCGTCTGTTGCTGCGCTGCGTCGCCCTGTGACGGCTGCTGTGCGGCACCCTTCTGGGCTATGACTACCGCAGTGCCGTAGGCGAGCAGCTCAGCTGCACCCTGGATGACCGCCGAGGTCGTGAAGCGCATGCCGACGATGCCGTTGGCGCCCATCTGCTGCGCGTGGAGAATCATGCGATCGAGCGACTGCTCGCGTGATTCGGCGAGCATCTTCGTGTACTCGGTTATCTCGCCACCCACGATGTTGCGCAGACCGGCGACGAAATCCTGGCCGACGTGCTTGGCACGGATCGTGTTTCCTCGGCAGACGCCAAGAGTGCGCACCACGTCGTATTCCTCGAACTTGTCCTGCGTCGTGATCAGCATAAAGAGCACTCCCTCACTGTCGGACGTTCTTCTCGTAGTAGGAGTCCTCTTTGTTGTTCACCCGGTCGAGCAGGACCTTGATGAACACGCCGAGGACGATGAGCGCGCCAAAGGCGTACAGGCACAAGGGCCCGATGCCGCAGATTGCGAAGATACCTTCCATCCCGGACCTCCGGTCGCATCATACCCTGTCTGCGTCCCGGACGGCCGAGGGGCGCAGGGCGGGCCGGCTCACCGTTCCTGCTAGGGGTTGGCCGTCCTGTGCCTCCGGCGCCGGAAGCCGAGCTTCATGGTCAGAATGCGGTCCGTTGAGAAGATGCGCGCCGCGATCACGACGAGCGCGAGGAGCCACAGGACCTGGTATGCGGCTCCCAGGACGACGCGCATCTGGTTGCCGAGGAACAGATTGGGTGCAGCTGTGAACGCATGAGTGAACGGAATCGCCATCACGAACGCCCGAAGCGCCGGCGCAGTGCTCTCGATGTCGATGAGCATCGAGAGGAAGTACGGAATCAGCGTGAGGATGATGAGCGGCGTGATCAACGCCTGGACCGACTTCACGCTTTCGGCGAAGCCACCGATTATCACCGCCATAGCGAGGGCGATCAGAATCGAAAGGAAGAGCGTCGTGCCAAGCATCATCCAGTCGACAGTTTCGAGTCCGAGTCCCAGGGCCGAGGCCACGTCGACCGTGCCGCTCGAAGTCTCGAAGAGCGTATCCGTACCGCCCGTGAGGCCCTTGAAGTAGTAGCCGAGTCCTATGAGGTACGCCGCGGCCGAGAGCAGCGCGACGAGTCCGGCGGCGACCATCTTCGCCATCACCAGCGATCTGCGGGTTATCGGTGATGCGAGCAGAGTCTCGAGTGTCTTGTTCTCCTTCTCGGAAGCGATAGTGGTGGCAATCATCTGGGACGCGAAGACGATCACGATGAAGAGGATGATAGGTATGAACAGGGTCTGCTGCTCTATCAGACCGTAGACAGCGTCGAGCGGCACGGGGGCTTCCATGGTCCCGACCGCCACGTGCTCGGTGAACTCAACGGGGTGTTTGACGGCGTCGGGATCGGTTCCCGGCATTCCTTCGGCGATCAACTGGCTGGATATGCTGCTGCTGACTGCCGAGAGCACGCTCTTGAGCATCTCGGTCTGACCCAGCGACATGAGCGAGAACGAACGCACTACGGCGTATGTCTGCAAGTCGGCTGGCCGACCGGCATCAACCTGCGCTTCGAAACCCTCCGGGATGTACAGGCCTATCGACAGGTTGCGCGCCCGGAGCTCTTCGGTCATAGATTCGGGCGCCGTGCCGCCGAGGTCTACTGCAGCGAAACCCGCGTTGTCCAGGGCCCGCTCGATCGATTTCGACGTATCGGTTTCGTCAAGATCTACGACTCCGATGGACTGGGTCGACCTTGTCTTCTCCTCCTCTTGGCTGAGAATACTGCCGAGGAACGCGAACATGAGGACTGCAACGAGGAACGGCACCAGCATCTGTGGGGTGAGCAGCTCGCGGAGTTCCTTCTTGAGAAGAACCAGGAAGCGCCTCATGACGCCACCGCCGCGAAGACATCCTCGAGCGTGTCGGCACCGTGTTTGAGCTTGAGCTCCGCAGGGGAACCGGTGTCGACGATCCGGCCCTCGTGTATCAGCGCTACCCGGTCTGAGACGTATTCGATCTCCAGCATGTTGTGGCTCGAGAGGAGGACCGCTGCGCCTCCCTTGGCATACCGCTTCACGATGTCGCGGACCTCGAGCGCGTTGAGCACGTCGAGTCCGGACGTCGGCTCGTCGAGGATTGCCAGGCGAGGCTCAGTCATTATCGTTCGGGCGAGCAGCAGCTTGCGGGCCATGCCCTTCGAATACGAACCGGACTTGTCACCGAGCCGTTCGTCGAGGCCGGCGATCACCCGACCGCGCTCGAGTGCTGCGCTGCGCTTCTCGGGATCGGCATAGAAGAGGTTTGCGACAAACTTCAGGTAGGTCTCGCCCGTCATGCTCTTGTAGGTGCCCGCCTCTTCGGGAAGGTAGGAGATGATCTCTCGAACGCGGTCGGGTTCCTTCAAGGCGTCGATGCCTTCGACGCTCACGCTGCCGGCAGACGCCCTCAAGATCGTCGCGACCACCCTCAGCGCCGTTGTCTTGCCGGCACCGTTGGGTCCGATCAGTGCGAAGACCTCGCCTTCGGCAACCTCGAAATCGATACCCTTCAAGGCCTCGATCTGACCGTATGCCTTGGTGAGACCGCGCACTTCGAGCACAGCTTGCGGCATGAGTACGCCCCCCTCGGAATGCAGTATGAGCTAGATTCTATACGACGTGACCTGGAGTGTCGCGTGCTACCATGGGCGCGGTGCAGACATGGATATCTACTCTCCCATCAGAGGCAAATGTACGTGGTGGCGCGAGATCCCGAGCGAAGAGGACGCGCACGACTTGCGCGTCAAGGCTCCGGACAAGCGCGTCAACTGCTCGTGCTTCGTAGAGGGGGAGTACTGGATTCACCGTAGTGCCGATGTGCCGAGCGACTGCCCGAACGCGCGCAGTTGTCGGTACTACATCAAGCACTACTAGGCATGCGACGCTGGTCGAGCAGGGCACGACGGACCGCCCCGGCGCGCATCGCGCGGACCCCAGTCTGCTGTCCAGCGCTCATCCTCAGGTACTCGACTGCCGATGATTCCAGGTAGGGACCACTGCGAATACGCAATCACAGCTGGTCCTCAGCGCCGATTCATCGGCTGCTTGCGGGCGCTGGAAAGATACAGCAAGCGTCGACGGAGGCCCGCCGGTGCCCCCCGGCGGGTTTCTCCGTGCTAGGCGTCGCCAGTCTCGAGCGTCTGTGAGGCAATCTCTTGCCTCAAGATCTCGGTGACTTCGGTGAAGGTCAGCCGGTGCTCTCGCGCCAGCCGGGCCACGTCATCCGCTTCGGGGCGGACGCTGCTGCCGTCAGGCATCTGGGCTACCTTCGCACGCACGCGTCCCAGCGACGTCTCGAACTCGAGCACCTCTCGCGCAAGCGTGACGCGTTCGCAGGTCGACATGCGCACGCCCAGCGTGCCGGTCTGTCGCATGACTTCTTCGGCGAGATCGGCCGCACTCTCCGGCGTTGCCAGCACATGCAGCACCCAGGCAGCCCGACCCTTCTTCATCACGACGGGCTCTTGCCACACGTCGAGGGCTCCGCGTTCGAGCAGTGCCTCGGCAGCGAATGCCATCCGTTCCGGAGTCACGTGGTCGAGATTGGTCGCCAGCTCGACGACGAGTTCTCGAGAGTCGTTCGGCGTCCCTTCCTCGGGAGGCTCGCCGAGGAGCAGAGAGGCGACGTTCGGCAGCTCGGTCTCTCGCGATCCGGCGCCGCGTCCGACAGCACGCAGCGTCATCGCCGGCGGGGGCCCGTACGAATCCGCGAGCGTCTTGACGAGCGCTGCACCGGTCGGTGTCGTGAGTTCGCCGCTGCCGGTACCACCTTCGACGGGTACGTTCGCGAGGAGTTCGGCCGTCGCCGGAGCCGGCACCGGGAGCGTGCCGTGCCGCGTCTCGACGATTCCAGAGCCGAGCGCGATCGGTGAGGCGACGAGCCGGTCGATGGCAAGCACGATGATGCCGAGGCACGTACCGACGATATCCGCGATGGAGTCGCTCGCTCCGACCTCGTGGAAGTGGACGTCGTCGGCAGCGACGCCGTGGACGCGCGCCTCGGCTTCGGCAAGAGCTGCGAAGACGGCAATACTCCGTGTCTTGACGGGGTCGGGGAGATCCGCCCGTTCGATCAGCGAGCGGATGTCGCTCCAAGTCCTGGACGGTTGCCCGGGTTGGGCGTTCAGACGTATCGCCGTGCCAGCGATTCCGCCTCGGACCGCAGTCTCGACCGACACGCGAACGCCGAGTCCGAGTGCGTCCAACCCGCTTTGAAGCTCCGCCGAAGAGAAGCCTGCGTCCACGAGCGCGCCCAGGAACTTGTCGCCGGAGATGCCCGACGAGCAGTCGAGGTAGGCGATCACGCTTGCGCCCCCTGTGAGGGCGCGTCGTCGGCAGCGAGAGACTCGGCGGTCTCGAGCTGGTTGATCCTGCTCGCCAGCGTCGCTGCGCCGAAGCCGTTGTCGATGTTGACGACCCCGATGCCGGGGGCGCACGAGTTGAGCATGGTCAGCAGCGGGGCGACGCCGGCGAAGTTCGCCCCGTAGCCTACCGACGTAGGCACGGCGACTACCGGCACCGAAGTGAGTCCGCCGACGAGCGAGGGCAATGCTCCCTCCATGCCGGCGACCGCGATTATCACTCGGGCCGAACGCAGAAGGTTCTGGTGCGCGAGCAACCGGTGGAGACCGGCGACGCCCACGTCGTAGAGACGAGAAACACGGTTGCCCATGACTTCCGAGCAGACGGCAGCCTCTTCTGCGACAGGGGAATCCGCCGTACCGCCGGTAGCGACTATGACGTGACCGAACGAGGGTCGCTCCTCGCGACGGTCCACGACGAGAACACGGGCCTCGTCGAAGTAGCGCGCATCTGGGGCGACCTGCGCGAGCGCCTGGAAATGAGCAGCACTCGCCCGTGTCGCGAGAAGCACGTTGCCTTTATCGAGAAGCTCGCGGCTCACCTTGCGCAGCTGCTCCGGCGTCTTGCCCTCGCAGAAGACCACCTCTGGAAAGCCGCAGCGCAGCAGGCGGTGATGATCGATCTTGGCCACGTCCACATCCGCGAAGGGCAGATCACGCAAGTGTTCGAGGGCGTCTTGTACAGGACGCTCGCCGGCCGCAACCGATTCGAGCAGTGTGCGCAGGGTCTCGATATCCATCCGGCCCTCCTAGGCAGGGCGGCTCATGAGGTGTGCTCTATTCGACGCGCCGTGTGACAGCGTGGCACTATAGTGCCACAGTCAAAGCCGCGTCGTGCGCCGTCGCGGCGGTATCGGGGGAGCTTCTCGCGAACATGCAGCCCGGACGCTGGACCATGAGCATGATGGAGCGATGGTACGTTCTCGCTCGCGCGTTCGGCTACCTTCTAACCTCTGCTGTTGTGGTTCTGGCTCTGATGAATCGCTTCGGCGATCACGACATCTACGTCATGCTGGCTTTCGGCGTGTTCACGGCTTCGAACGTAGGCTTCGTTCTCATGCGGGTGCGCGACCGCACCTCGTTCGAAGAAACCCTCCTTTGGATCATTGCGTTCGACCTGGCTTGGCTGGGTTTGCTGTCCTACGGTCTGCACGATTTCGAGGACCCTCTAGTTCCCGCACTCCTGGCAATGCCGATCTTCTATGCGTTCTTGCTCAGAAACCGGAGATCGGCGTACGTGGCACTGAGTGCGGGGGTCGTGTACCTGATCAGCCACCTGGCGTTGATCGGCATACACGATGCTCTGGCGCTGAGCTTCGTCGCGCTCAAGGCAGGAACCATTCTGTTCGTGGGCGGCGTTGCCACGGTCTGGGCGAGTTCCTATGTGGAACGGGAGCGTCTTCTCGAGGAAGGCCGCCACGAGAAAGAGGCCCTTACCGTGGAGCTCCAGCGTCGCTTGACCGAACTCCAGGCGGTCTCGCAGATCACCGAGATCATCCATTCGAGTCTGGATTTCGATCGAGTGGGACAACTCGTCCTCGACATCCTCTTGAAGGTGCTCGGAATCCCGGCGTGCGCCCTGTTCGTGATAGACAAACAGAAGGCGCAGACGCTGTTCAGCGCGAGTGTGGGAATCCAGGCGACATCTCTGCCGCAGGCGCCGAGGGGTCTCGACGCCATCGAGGACCTGTACGTGGCGGACGACCACTTCAGCTGCCAGTCGGTGCTGGACCACCCGATGATGATGGTCGTGTTCTGCGCGCCGGCGGAAGCCTTCGACCCGCTAGGCGACGAGGACCGTCTGGTGTTGCAGGCGGTGGCTTCAGAACTCGTGGTCGCGGTCGAGAACTCTCAGCTGTACAAACTCACAAGGCGGCTGGCCATAACAGACGAACTCACCGGACTGAACAACTACCGCTTCTTGCAGCAGAGGCTCGATGAGGAGATCGAGCGCGCCCGTCGCTACGGGAAGGACCTGTCCTTCCTCATGCTCGACGTGGACGACTTCAAGCAGTACAACGACGCGTACGGACATCTAGCCGGCGATGCCGCGCTGGCCGAACTCGCCAGCGTGCTTCGCTCGGCGGTGCGCGAAGTGGACGTGGTCGCTCGCTACGGTGGCGAGGAGTTCTCGGTGATCTTGCCCGAAACGGATGCGGCCGGCGCTTTCGTGGTCGCCGAGAAGGTGAGGGAGGGTATCTCGCGACACACGTTCGGCGAGGAGATGAGCGAGACGCCGCCACAGGTGACGGTCAGCGTGGGCCTCGCCACGTATCCGACTCATGCGTTCGACAAGGAGTCTCTCCTGCGCGAGGCGGACGATGCGCTGTACCGGGCGAAGACTTCCGGCAAGAACAGGGTGCGGTCACCGATCACCGGCCATCGACCCGCAAACGATCAAGCCGCGACGGTCTCGGAAGCCGACTGAGCGGGGAGGAGCTGACCGAGTGACAAGCTACGCATATCTGGGTCCCGAGGGCACGCATACCCACGAGGCACTCCTGTCTTTAGGTATCGAGGATCTCGTCGAAGTGTCGCGCCTTACGATTCCCGAGGTGTTCGTAGCAGTCGAGCGAGGGAAAGCGGAGGCGGGCATCGTTCCAATCGAGAACTCGGTGGAAGGCAGCGTCAACGCCACTTTGGACGCACTTGCGTTCGACTCGGACCTCGAGATCCAGCGCGAAGTCGTACGGGACATCCATCACGCTCTTTGCGTGTCGACCGATTCTCGCCTGGAGGACATCGTCGAGGTCGTCAGCCATCCACAGGCCAGCGCGCAGTGCCGAAAGTGGCTCGCCGAGAACCTCCCGCGCATTCCTGTCCGCGCCGCGAACTCGACCGCGGAGGCCGTTGAGCAAGCTGGGCATCAACCCGGGACAGCTGCTATCGGCACCCGGTTGGCCGCGGAGCGTCTTGGCACGAAGGTACTCGAGGATGCCATAGAGGACTACGCCGGGAATCAGACGCGCTTCGTGGTTCTCGGAAGGGGAATCAACGCTCGGACCGGCAGGGACAAGACGTCGCTCGCTCTGTTCATGAACGTGGATCGGCCCGGGACGCTTCACATGATTCTCGCGGAGTTCACATACGCGCAGATCAACCTGACGAAGATCCAGTCGCGGCCGACTCGCAAGGCGCTCGGGGACTACATGTTCTTCATCGACTTGGCTGGGCACGTCGAGGACGACAATGTGCGCTTGGCTCTCGACTGTCTGCGACTGAAGCTACGCACCGTGAAGGTGCTCGGGAGCTATCCGCGGGTCTAGGGACTACTCCTCGGATTCTTCGAAGAAGAGGAAACCGGCATCGTAGAGCGCCTCATCGTCCTTCAAACGCTCGATCACCGCTGAAGCGTCCTGCTCGCCTATCGAGACCACGTACGTGCCGTCGCCCAAGTCCGTGTAGGGCGCGTCGGAGAGCCCGTTGCGCGACAGCACGCCGTCGACGCTCTCGCCCGGCTTGACCCATATCGCGACTCCGCCGTCGAGGGTATCCATGCCGCGCGAGACGTCGGAGATCACGCCACCGCCACCCTGGTCTTCGTCGCCTTGTCCGGCGGTGTCGCAAGTGCGCCAGAACATCAAGATGACGACGACGAGTAGGATGCCCAGAAGAACCGTGCCCAGAACGGTGTACGAGCGTTCTTGCTGGCCCTCGTCGTCGTGACTCGGCGCCTGCGGCCGGACGCTTTCCGGGCTTGGCATCGACACCCCCCGCTCTCGACATACGGGGCTGCACTGCACCCCCGACTCCTCCATCGTCAGAGTATAGACCATGTTTTGCGCCAGGCACGGGACGTCCGACGGGCGAGATTCGGCCCGGCAAGCCAACCCGGAAACATAAGGACTAGCATATAGGTACCATAAGACGGTATTATGCACTTGCATGCAAGCACGCTCGCAAAGGAGGAGGCCACGATGAGTGACGCGACCACACCTGTCGACTACCGACCCATGTGGGAGGACCTCAATCTCGATCTGGAGATGCACGACGCGCTCCTGACAGCGATCCCGCAGCTCTACAAGTCCGTCTTCGCAAGACAGCAGAACCGTCCCGAGGGGATGCAGTACTTCGACTTCGTGATGCGAGAGATACACGGTCTTCGCGTGAAGGAACTCGATGATTTCCGCAAGGCGGGGAACAAGGTTGTCGGCGTATTCTGCTTGTACGTGCCGGAGGAGATCGTGCGCGCGCACGGCGCGTGGTGCGTGGGCTTGTGCGCCGGAGCCGAATTCGGCTACGACGAGGCCGAGCGCGTCATGCCGCGGAATACCTGCCCGCTCATCAAGTCATTCATGGGTTTCAAGCTCGCGAGAGTCTGCCCCTACGTGGAAGAGTCGGACCTCGTGATAGGCGAGACCACGTGCGACGGCAAGAAGAAGGCCTACGAGCTTCTGGCCGAGGTACAGGATGTTTGGGTCATGGAGCTGCCGCAGATGAAGCGCGAGAAGGACAAGAGATTCTGGCGCGACGAAGTCCGCGAACTCGTTTCCCGTGTGCAGGACCTCACCGGCAACACGATGACGGTAGAGTCGCTATCGACCGCCGTCAAGGAGGTCAACGACAAGCGCCGCGCACTTCAGCGCATCGCCGAGGCTCGAAAAGCGGATCCCGTACCCATCAGCGGCAGGGACGCCCTGCTCGCCGTTCAGGTCGCCTTCTACGACGACGTGGGACGCTTCACCGAGATGGTGAACAAGATCGCCGACGAGCTGGAGGAACGCGTCGCGGCAGGCGAGGGCGTTGCCCCGAGAGGCGCCAAGCGCATTCTCGTGACCGGCACGCCCATGGCGGTCCCGAACTGGAAGGTGCACGACATCGTCGAGAAGGCTGGCGGAGTCGTGGTGCAGGAGGAGCTGTGCACCGGTTCGCGCTACTTCGACACTTTGGTACCCGAGTCCAACGGCAGCCTCGACGCAATGATCGACGCGGTGGCCGACAAGTACCTCGGCATCAACTGCGCGTGCTTCACGCCGAACCAGGGCCGCTGCGACGATGTCATTCGGATGGCCAAGGACTGGAACGCCAATGGCATCATCGACTACTCGCTGCAGTTCTGTGATCCCTACCAGATGGAGTCGACTCTGGTCGAGCGCGCAGCCCAAGACGCCGGCATCCCGCATCTGAAGATCGAGACGGACTACTCGATGGAGGACGTGGGTCAGCTGTCGACGCGAGTCGAGGCGTTCCTGGAGATGCTCTGACAACGTGCGCATTCTGGGACTCGACATAGGGTCGCGCAGCGTGGACGCCGTGTGGCTTGAGGATGGCCGCATGGTCAAACACGCGGTGGCCGATTCCGGCTTCGACCCGGCGGCGGTCGCTGCAACCTTCGTCGACCTTCGGCATCACGATGTCCTCGTGTCGACCGGATACGGACGCCACACGGCGCGAGCAAGATTCGGCGGACGGGCAATCACCGAGATCACGGCCTATGCACTTGGGGCTTCGACGTTGTTTCCCGAGGCCGCCTCGGTGCTAGACATCGGCGGGCAGGACACGAAGGTCATCTCTCTTGGCCCGGCGGGCAAGGTCGCAGATTTCGAGATGAACGACAAGTGTGCGGCGGGTACCGGGAGGTTCCTGGAGGTCATGGCGAGAGCGCTCGGCTTCACGCTCGAGGAGATGGCGGCTGAGGCGATGAACGCCGAGAACGGCGTTCGGGTCTCTTCGATGTGCACGGTGTTCGCAGAGTCGGAGGTCATCAGCCTGGTGCATCGCGGCGAGGAGCGCGCGCGGATCGCGCGGGGCCTCCATGACTCGATAACCACGCGCACCCTGAGCACGCTCAGGCGAGTTGGTGTCCGCGGGCCACTCGTGTTCGCGGGCGGTGTCGCAAGGAACCAGGCGATCGTGAAGTCTATCGGCTCCGGGTTCGCCGGCGACGTGCTGGTGCCTCAGGAGGCGCAGATCGTCGGGGCGTACGGGGCGGCACTCGATGCTCTGCGCGCCGGCTGAGTCCCGGCTTGCAGCGGATGCGGTACGCGCTCCGATGCAATCTGTCCTGTTGATATCTATGATAGATTGGATGAATACGAGAACCAGGAGGACGGAAGAATGCCCGAATACGGCGTGGATCTCCACAACCACACGCCGATAGTCACATCGGACTATCGCGGGTCGCTCGCTACGACACCGCGCGATATCGTGCAAGCCGCTGTTTCTGCCGGACTCGATGTGTACGGGGTGACGGATCACTTCACCGCCGATGGCGTGTCTGCGATCGCCGAGGCGGCCGAGGAGGTCGCGCAGGAGTCCGGCCGACGAGTGCTCGTGCTCGGTGGCGCGGAGTTGAAGGTCTGCGCCAACGGAGACGAGGCTCACGTGCTTGCAGTGTTCGAGGCTACGCGAGCCCGGGGAGCGTTCCTGGACCTCGTGAGGGGCTTCGGCATGGAACACCCTGTGGCTCCGACTCCGGACCTCCCGAGTATCAAGCTTCATGCGAACCCGCTCGAGGTATGTCGTGCAGTCGAGGAGCTCGGAGGGATCGCCCTCATCGGCCACGCGGACCGCTTCTTCGGCGAGTACCGCTTGATCGACAGCCCGATGATCGACCAGCTGCTCGCGGAGCCTGCGGTAGCAGCGGTCGAGTTGTGCCACAGCGTCTCACACGAGCGATTGAGCGGAAGCGTGTCACCAGCCGTGATCGCGTGCTCCGACTCGCACAGCTGTGAGGAGATAGGTCATCGGCGATCGGTCGTGACGATGGCCGAGCTCAGCTTTGCGGCACTGGTCGAGGCGTTCGCTCGACATTCGGCGGTACCGATTCTCGGGTACGAGCGCTGCTAGTCGACTCGGAACGGCTCGTAGTCTTTCGGCCAGAAGAGACCGACGTGCGGTGACAGTTTTCCGCCCGTGTAGCGAACCGTGCCGCGCGCGTTGAGAAGCAGCGGCATGAAGTCCTCGCCCCTCAGGTGCCCCAGCGAACCTCGCGCGCATGCGCGTTCGTCGAAGGCATCGACGTCGTCGGCTCCGACCGCGTCGGACATCACCGCCAGCGCGACCGGGTCTCCCGAGTGGATCAGAGCCGTTCCCGAGGGCGTGCCGTGGTCGCCGGTCACGACGACGATACACTCCGGGGGCAGGCCGGTTCGGTCGGCTAGCCCCTCAAGTCCGGCGTCGATCCCGGCGATCAGGTCTCGCTTCGCTACGGGGTCCTTCGCGTGTCCGGCCTCGTCGGGACCCTTGTTGTGCACCAGGACGAACTCCGCGCCGCTCTCCAGCGCGCCCACCCCTGCGGAGAGTCGCGTGTGCATGTCTTCGGCAGGGTCGGAAAGCGCGGGCAAAGCGAGGTGTTCCATGCCGAGGACGGTGGAGAGTCCCGCGAGGATGCGAGCGGAGGAAACGACCGTGCCGCGCATGCCGACGTGCTCACGAAACGACGCGAGTCTGGGCGGCCGCGACGTCCACTTGAGCAGCAGGAACGGCGATTCCGGGTCGGTTGCGCCAACCAGTTCTTTGAGCTCGGCGTACGCGTGGCGCAGGTATGCCGTGAGTGCTCGGGAGGTACGCTCGGCCACCTGCAAGTCCTCGGCTGTGTCGAGCGGTTGCACGCTTCCCGCCTGCCAGCCGTTGTTGTGAGGGTCGGTGTCCGTGACGTCGGTGCTCGCACCGCCGGACACGATGAGCGCGGCCTCCGGCCCCTCCATGTGGACGAGGCGAAGCGAAAGCCCTTCGGCTTCGAAGCACTCGATCTCGGCGACCATCTCCGAGGGGTCGATCTCGCTTGGGCCCGGATAGCGCTCGATGATCGTCAGGGTGCCGTCGCTCTCGCGTCGAACCCGTACGAGCAAAGCGTGAAGCACGACATCGTCATCCGAGACTGCGACGCCGGCGCCTGCGGCTTCGAAGACCCCGCGCCCTGGATACTCTGGCTCGGGATAGCCGAATAGCACGAAATGTGCGAGTTCGGTGGCGGGTGCGCGGCCCGGCCCTAGTGGATTCAGGATGCCTGTCGCCGAGTGCTTGGCGAAAGCGTCGAGGTTGGGCGTGGATGCCGCCGCGAGCGGCGTGAGCCCGCCGAGCGCCGGCCAGGGGCGATCCGCAAGCCCGTCGAGCATCACGACGAGAATCGGGGGGGTCATTCGACCGACAGCGACTCGAGAGCCGCTTCGTACGCGTCGTGTGTAGCCTGGTCGAACAGCACGAACCGGACTTCCCGAACGTTCTGCGCCGCGGCAAGAGCCCCACGTGCTGCCTCCAACGCTACGGGTGCCGCCAGGGACACGGGGTAGCCGAAGATGCCCGTGGAGATGCTGGGGAAGGCAATCGAGCAAAGACCCTGTCCGTCGGCGATCTCGATGCTGGATCGGTATGCGTTGGCCAGCAGGTCGGGCTCTCTCGACGAGCCGCCGTGCCAGACGGGCCCTACCGCATGCACGACGAACCTAGCGGGAAGTCTCCCGCCGGTCGTGATTGCCGCTCCGCCGGTCGGAACGGCGCCGTGTTCTGCGACCCAGGCTCGGCATTCCTCGGCGATCGAGGGTCCGCCGGCAGCATGGATCGCACCACAGACGCCCCCTCCTCTTGCGAGTTGCGAGTTGGCGGCGTTGACGATGGCGTCGGCGTCCACGCGCGTGAGATCGCCTCGTTCGAGCGCGATGGATCGGTCGTCCGGGAGCTGAAACACGGCACCCATTCCTCTCACTTTCCCTCCAGGACGCCTCTCACCACCGTGTCCCAGGTTGGGAATGGCACGCCTTCCTGCTGGGCTCGCCAGGCGTCGATTACGGCACGTCCCATCGGCTCGAAGAACTCGGCAATGTAGCGCTCGTATCCATCCGCGTTGTAGCGCGCCCAGCCCTCGAGGTCTCTGTAGTTGTCCGAGAACAGGCAGCCGAGCTGCATGCCGCTCTCCGGCCACCCGTCGCCGAGGATTCCCTCGATGTCTTCGCTGCTCGACTCGCGGATGGGCTGCAGGAGTTCGACGTCTCCATAGGCCAGAACGCGGACAGAGGCGTCGATGCTTTCGGGCGTCTGGCTCAGTTTGACTCGCTCGTCATGGGTGTCGCGCTCACCGGCGATGACCGGTGCGCCGCCCATCTCCCACGACACCGGTACGCGCAACAGGTGCATGTAGAGGTGACATGCCAGGCACGGCGAGCACACGCCGAATCTATCCGAGATGACTGTCGCGTAGCGCCCGTTTAGCGCAGACCACAACTCGCCGTCTTGCAGGTAGGCCAGCTGCAGGATCGTACATTCATCGCCGAGGATCCGGTCGAGGGGTTCGAGTGCGAACAGCGGTGCCCTCGTGTCACCTAGCTCGGTACCAGTGAGCGCCACGGTGGGAAGGATCTCGGTGAAGCCGCGTTCGCGAATGGCAGCCACTGCGGCGGCGAAGCTGTCTCGACCGGCGATCTCCACGATGGCAAGAGTCATGTTCCGCACCCCTTCTCTCCGACGGGCGTCCTCGCCGCAATGTTCGGCACGAGTTCACAAACGCAGCGCCGTCTCCGTGCCGGCGAAGACGCGTACCCTGTTTGGCCGTAGTGTACCGCCTCTCCGCCTCCGGTAAACTTGCCACAGTCACTGTGTCAGCAGTCAGGCTGGGGAGGCGCAATACATGCTCGACGCGAAGTTCGTCCGCGAGAACCTTGAAGTCGTGCGCGCTGCGCTCGACGACAGAGGCACGAGCTGGGACACGTCGTCCTTCATGCGTCTCG
>JAOUET010000110.1 GCA_029858605.1 Coriobacteriia bacterium
AGCTGGAACTCGTCGAAGGGGAGCCTGCGGGCTGCGGCCCACACTCCGGCTAGAATCCCGAGGGCAGTCGGTAGACCCCTCAGCGAGCGGGCGACTTCGGCGCCGGCCTTCCACTGCTTGCGCGCGGCTTTCGACTGGAGGATGCCGTATAGCAGCAAGTCCAGGAGAATCCCGATAGCGGTAGCCACGCCAAATGCGGCTGCCGCCGAGCCCAAGCTGGCAACGAAGTCCTCGCTCACGCAGAGTCCCCTTCCACGGTCCCAAGAATTGTAGCGTCTTTGTGCCCTGTCACGACTCGTTCAGCACCGAGTCGAGTAGCGCGAGGTAGTGACCCAGCAGGCGCGTGATGAGGAAGTTCTCTCGCACGTGCTCCTTGCCGCGCACGGCGAGTTCTTCGGCAAGCTTGTCGTCGGTGAGTATCTCGACGATCCGATTCGCGCACAAATCGAGATCGTTGGGCTCCACCAGGAAGCCGGTATCCCCGTCGATGACCTGGAGTGGGATGCCGCCTACTGCGGACGCAACGACCGGCGTGCCCTTCCACATCGCTTCGGATACCGTCAAGCCGAAGCCCTCACGCAGCGATTTCTGGAGAACCACGGAGGACATGCGCTGCAAAGCGTTGATCTCCGCGTCGCTCGCGCCGATCATCAGGATCACGTCACCGCGATCGAGGAGACCGCCCGCCCGGCGCTTGACCTTCTCGAAGATGGTGAAGCCCTCCGGGTCGTCGGTTGCCATGTTGCCCGCCAATACCAGCCGACAGTCGACGCGCTCTCTGACGCGCTTGTAGACCTCGATGACGCCCAGCGGGTCCTTCCACTTGTCGAAGCGTGAGACCTGTGTGATGAGCGGCTTGTCGAGCGGTATGCCGTAGCGCTTCATGTACCTGGCGATCGTGGCGTCGGGCAGCGCGACGTTCTTCTGGTTGATCGGGTCGATCGCCGGATTGACGATGCGCTGTTCGATGGGCAGGTCGGGTCGCAAGTATGCTTCGTGGCTGACGATCATGAGGTCGTAGCGCAGGATGTAGCCCTGCAGGAACTCCCACAGCTTCGGGTTGGGATCGGACAGGTCGATGTGACATCGCCAAATCCACGGCTGACGCTTCTTGTAGAACTTGATGATCGGCAGCGGCTGCGGGTCGTGGATGACGACGGCATCGTGTGTCGTGATGTGCGTGTACTGTGAGAACGCCTCGTTTACCTGCGTGTAGAGCCTCTTCTTCTGTTCGGAAAGGTTGATCGGCTCACCCTGCAGTCCATTGTGGAACGCCTTGGTGACGTTGAAGAAGTCGGTGCCTCCCACCAGCACGCGCCACCCGGCGTCGACGCCGGCGTCGTTCATCAGCGGGATGAGCGTGTAGAGCATCTCAGCGACCCCGCCCCCTTGGGCGGTGGAGTTGACGTGCACGATGTGGCGGTCGTAGAGCTTGGATGCCCGCTTGTGCAGATCCGCGAGGATCTCGTCTTCGACTATGCCGCGGTAGTCCTCGAGGCGCTTCATTTCGCACTCACCCCCGCCAGTCCTTCGAGCAGTTCAAGAATCTCATCGTGGTGGCGCACCGAGTAGCGCGCCGAGGTCGGACCTTGTCCGATCTTGATAGTCCATGCAGTGTCCGGGGCCACCTCGAACACATCCTCATCCGTGCGATCGTCCCCTATGGCCATCCTGAAGTCGAGGTCTCCCCACTGCATCCAGCGATGCGCCGCTCGGCCCTTGTCGACCCGGGCGCTCTTGACCTCTATTACCTTGTTCCCGTCCATCATCGCCAGATCGAGCTCGCTAACCAAAGCCGCCAGAGCTTCGCGAAACTCGGATGCGCGTGCCTCGCCGAGAGCAGACTCGGCACGGCGGTAGTGCCACGCCAGCGAGTAGTCCTTCTCCTCTACGAAAGAGCCTGGCGTGCGGTCAACGAACATCTCGAGTGTCGGCCGAACGTTGGGCATCCAGTCGTTCGTCATCGGCTCGATGGTGATCCACTCCCTGCCCCGGCGGCGAATCCAGACGCCATGTTCGGCGACCAGGTCGACCGGAAGATCCCCGAGCCACTCATCGAGCGTCTCGCGCCTTCTGCCGGAGATCACTACGAGTGTGTTGCGCTTGTCGGAGCCGAGCTTCTCGAGTGTCTCGAGAAGCTTCTTCGAGGGCGCCGCAAGCTCGGGGCGCGAGGCGAACGGCGTCAGAGTGCCGTCGTAGTCGAGGAGCAGCAGACGGCGCTTCGCCTTGCGGTAGGCCTTCACCAGTTGTTCTCTGTGCCACGCATCCAGGTTGTGTTCCATCCCTGCGAGCTGCTCCAACTTGCACTGCTCCAACCTGCCGAGATAGTCCTCGGCCCACCTTTGGACCGTGTAGCGCTTCAGCCGCTTCTGCATCGCCTCGTTGTGTTGCCGCTGTTCTTCTTCCGGCATCACCAGGGCTTCGCTTAGCCCCTCGATCATCTCGTCCTGGTCGTACGGATTGACCAGGACCGCCTCGCCGAGTTCGCGAGCGGCACCCGCCATCTCCGAGAGAACGAGCACGCCGTCGCCGTTCGTGCGCGCGGCGACGTATTCCTTCGCAATCAGGTTCATGCCGTCGCGCAGGGGCGTGACGAGCGCCACGTCGGCGGCGGCGTACATCGCGCACAGCGTGTGGAACGGCAGCGAGCGGTACATGTACCTGACCGGCATCCAGTCCATGGTGCCGAAGGTCCCGTTTATCGAACCGACGAGTTGATCGACTTCGGACTTGAGCTGCCTGTAGCGCTCCACTCTCGTGCGCGATGGAACTGCGACGCACACCATTTCCACGCGGCCGTGCCACTCAGGGTGCCTCTCGAGGAACTTCCCGAACGCGCGCAAACGCTCGGGGATGCCCTTGGTGTAGTCGAGTCGGTCGATGGAGAGCACGACCTTGCGGCCACCCCCGCGTCTCTCGATATGCTTCGCCTCGCGTTCAGCCTTCGCGGAACGCGCGCCTTCGGCGTAGCGTTCGTAGTCGATACCCATCGGGAACGCGTCGACGCGCACGAGGCGGTTCTCGAACATGACGTGGCCGCGCTGCTCCTCCAGGCCGAGGAGATGGTTGACCGCATCGTCGAAGTAGCGCGCATAGTCGTATGTGTGGAAGCCGATCAGGTCCGAGCCGAGGAGACCCTTCAGGAGTTCGCGTCGCCAAGGCAGTGCCCGGAAGACCTCGAATGTCGGCCACGGTATGTGCAGGAAGAAGCCGATCGTCGCACCGGGTAGTTTCTCGCGAAGCATGCTCGGCAGCAGCATGAGCTGGTAGTCGTTGATCCAGATGATGTCTCCGGAACGAGCGACGTCGAGCACGGCATCACGGTACTTGCGGTTCACGCGTTCGTACGCTTGCCACATCGAGGAATCGAACTCGGCGTAGCGAGTGAAGTAGTGGAAGAGCGGCCAGAGCGTCCGATTCGAGAAGCCGTGGTAGAAGCCGCGTATGTCGTTTTCCGTGAGGAACACGGGCACACACGAGTGCTGTGCGGCAAGCTGCTCGGCGATACGCTTCTTCTCCTCGGCCTCGAGTCGCGAAACCGGCACCTCAGCCCAGCCCACCCAGATGCTCTCGTGCGTTTCGTGGTACGAACCGAGGCCCGTCGCCACACCGCCGATGCTGCGCTTCAGCATCAGTTCGCCTTTGCGCTTCTCGACGGTGACGGGCAATCGGTTCGAGACTATTACCAGTCGCTGCATGTTTGCTGGGGACTGTCGCCTGCACGCCATCCGGTCCGCTCAGTAAGCGTGCCCCCTCGGACAGCCGAGCCCTACTACCCTAACATTCCCTTCCAGTTTGCCGAGGACACGCTTGGCTCGTTTGACCCTTCCCACCCGCGCACGCTATCCTACGCTCCGCCCTGCGTGTGCCACGCGCAGCGTAAACAGAGAGGGCCGTTAGCTCAGTTGGTAGAGCAGGGGACTTTTAATCCCAAGGTCGCAGGTTCGAAACCTGCACGGCCCACCACAAGTGAACATGCCCCCATCGTCTAGAGGCCAAGGACTCCGCCCTTTCAAGGCGGCAACAGGGATTCGAATTCCCTTGGGGGCACCAGAACTCAAGTAGGCCCGTCTGCCGAAGCAGGCGGGCCTAGCTGTCGAGACCGCCGTGCGCGATTCGGCCGTGCTCTGCGCCGTGTGATGCACCCGTTGCGCTGTCGAGTGACTGCCCTCGGTCGAGTCGAGCAGACAGTGCGCCCGGCTGGGGGTAGACTTTGGCAGAGAATGCGGCGGGGGCTGCACCTGAGACCGAGGGCGCGTGTTCTGGCCTGGCTGGGGGCCTGTCGAGGAGGGGCCGAAGATGAAGTACCGATTGACTGCCGTTGCAGCTGCCATCTGTGTCGCGGTCTTCGTCTGTGTGAGTGTCGAGGCCGCGATTGCATACGAACCTGCAGCTCTGGCGCTCGCGGCCGGAGGCAAGACAGGCGACTTCAACGGTGACCACGTCGTCGACATCGTCGCCCAGTACGACTACGGCGGCACCAAGACGGGCCTATGGGTATTCGTGTCGAATAGCTACGGGGTATTCGACACAAGATTCGAGCCGCAACTGTGGTGGTACGGGACGAAGTACTCGGCGGCCATCTCGCAGATTGTGGTCGGCGAATTCAACGGTGACGGTGTCCGCGACATCGTCGCCCAGTACGACTACGGCGGCACCAGGACGGGCCTGTGGGTGTTCGCTTCGGACGGTGACAGCTTTCATCCGCAATTGTGGTGGTACGGGACCAAGTACTCGGCTGCCAACTCGCAGATCACCGCAGCCGACTTCGACGCTGACGGTGTCGACGACATCGTCGCCCAGTACGACTACGGCGGCACCAAGACGGGCCTGTGGGTGTTCGCTTCGGACGGTGACAGCTTTCATCCGCAACGGTGGTGGTACGGGACCAAGTACTCGGCTGCCAACTCGCAGATCACCGCAGCCGACTTCGACGGCAACGGTATCGAGGACATCGTCGCCCAGTACAACTACGGCGGCACCAAGACGGGCCTGTGGGTGTTCGCTTCGAACGCGCTCACAGGTAGCTGGACATTCACCCCGCAGAGGTGGTGGTACGGGACCAAGTACTCGGCCGCCAACTCGCAGATCACCGCAGGCGACTTCAACTACGACGGCATGGTGGACATCGGCGCCCAGTACAACTACGGCGGGACTACCACGGGGATGTTCATCTTCTGGTCGAAGGGCTATGGCTTCATCCCGTTCAGGTCCTGGTACGGCACGAAGTACTCGGCGGCGCGCTCGCAGATCGGGTGACTTCGCAAGAGTGGTCACTCCGCTTTTGGGGGCACCAGCTACAACGTAGGCCCGTCTGCCGAGGCAGGCGGGCCTAGCTGTCGAAGGGCGCGTGTTTGAGCCGCCCCGGCTTCGGGTACCAGGAGCGCGCGGGCAAACCGGGCGTCTAGCACGACACGCGACCGAACCCCGCATATTCTCGTGGGAGTCGGTTCGCAACTGAGCGCCTGGAGCGCTTGCGAACCGACGGCGCAACCGACCCTCCGGGGTATGTGTTGCGCTATGGTATCGATCAGGTCGAAGACCCGTCCCGAGGGGGGATCGCGTCATGCGAGCTACAGCTAGCTTCAGGCCGAGAGTGAGAGCTGGGTTTGGCGCGACTGTCGTCATGGCAGCACTGCTGGTGGGAGTTCTGCTCTCCGCGTCTGCGGCAGTCGGTTCGGGCGACGGTGTGGTAGCGGACGCGGTCAACCTGGAGAAGCTGTTCGCCGCAGACGGCGCTTCGGGTGACTACTTCGGCTACGCGGTTTCCATCGACGAGGACACTTGTGTCATCGGCGCGCGCTGGGATGACGACGATGGCCCGGATTCCGGCTCGGCCTACGTGTTCACCCGCGAAGGTGACACCTGGAGCGAGCAGGCCAAGCTCACGGCCTCAGACGGCGCTTCGGGTGACTACTTCGGCTACTCGGTTTCCATCGACGGAGACACTTGCGTCATCGGCGCTCACGGGGATGACGACGAAGGCCTCAACTCCGGCTCGGCCTACGTGTTCACCCGCGAAGGTGACACCTGGAACGAGCAGGCCAAGCTCACGGCCTCGGACGGCGCTGCACATGACTGTTTCGGCTTCTCCGTGTCCGTCGACGCGGACTCTTGCCTGGTCGGGGCAGACGGGGATGACGATAGGGGGACGAGCTCCGGGTCTGCCTACGTGTTCACCCGCGAAGGTGACACCTGGAGCGAGCAGACCAAGCTTGTGGCCTCAGACGGCGCTTCGGGTGACTACTTCGGCTACTCGGTTTCCATCGACGGGGACACTTGCGTCATCGGCGCGCACGGGGATGACGACCACGGTGCGAGTTCCGGGTCGGCCTACGCGTTCACGCGCAAGAAGGGAGCCTGGAGCGA
>JAOUET010000111.1 GCA_029858605.1 Coriobacteriia bacterium
TAGACGTACGCCGAATAGTCCTCCGCCCCAGGTCGATGACGATCGCGAAGATGGTCCGGGACTGCGCGGGCAGGTCCCTGCCGGACTTCCGCCAAAGCGTTCTCGACCGCGCGATACGACGCGTTCGACTTCGGTGCGATGGCCATGTAGATAGCTGCCTGAGAGAGGTTGATCCGGCATTCCGGCCAGCCGATGGCCTCGGCAGCTTTGAATGCAGCCTCCGCCACCAATAGAGCCTGCGGATCGGCGTTCCCGACATCCTCGGAAGCGAAGATCATGATGCGCCGGGCAATGAACTTCGGATCCTCCCCGCCCTGTATCATCCGGGCGAGCCAGTACACCGCTGCATCCGGATCGCTGCCGCGCATCGACTTGATGAACGCCGAGATGATGTCGTAGTGCGCGTCGCCATGCTTGTCGTATGCTACGGGTCGGGTCAGCGTCGCATCGCGCACGTCCCCAAGCGCGATTCTTGCCGTGTCGCCCTCACCGACGCTGCGTTTCGACTTCGCCGCTATCTCGAGCGTGGTCAAGGCGACGCGCGCGTCTCCACCGGCCGTGATGACTATGTGCTCCTCGGCGTCGGTGTCCAGTTCGTACGCACCGTCCAGACCGCGCTCATCGCGGACTGCCCGCAGGAGGATCTCACGAACGTCCTCGTCGCTTAGCGAGCGCAGTTCCACGACGCGCGATCGACTGATGAGCGGAGCGTTAACCTCGAAGAAGGGGTTCTCTGTGGTTGCGCCGACAAGGATCAAGAGACTGTCCTCGACCGCATGAAGAAGTGCGTCCTGCTGGGACTTGGAGAACCGGTGCACCTCGTCGACGAACAGAATCGTGCGGCGCCCGTCGGTCGCAAGCCTCTGACGAGCGGCATCGATCGCCGCTCGAATGTCGGCCACACCCGAGCTTACGGCCGATATCTCGGCGAAATGCGCCTCGGTGGTGTTCGCGATGATACGTGCAAGGCTCGTCTTGCCGCTTCCCGCAGGCCCGTACAGGATCAGTGAAGACAGCTCATCGCTCTCGATGGCTCGACGAAGTACGGTCCCAGGACCCACGACGTCACACTGCCCCACAAACTCTTCGAGGCTGTGGGGTCTCATGCGCGCAGCGAGAGGTGCGTGAGCGCGCAGCGCGTTGTCGGCTGCATCGTCGAAGAGATCGGCCATGATCCGGGCGACGCTACTGCGTCGCCCTCAGCACCTGCTGTTCGAGGAAGTCTCGATCGATGGGGCCACGGAACCTGAAGACGATGTAGCCGTGGCTGTCGACGAGAACGATGTAGGGCGTGAACGAAACCGCCAGATAGTCCTTTGAGATGAGGCGGGCCACCTTCAGCGCCGTTTCGTCTTCAGCCCCCTCCATCAGGGCCGTCTCCTTCACAGTGATGGCTCCCGAGGCGTCTGTGGACACATACTTGCCGACATCGTACTTCACCAGATCGATCAGCCCACGGTAGTCCTTCATCACAGGATCGATCTCTGCGTCTTGATCGTTCGTGGTCTTCTGCGACGAATCGAAGAAGTACACGATCATCGGCTGATCGGTCTCCAGCCGCTGGGATATCTCTTCGGTAAGCACATCCTCCGAGGTCGGGAGAGGCATGTAGACCTGCCCCTCGGGAGGAGTCTCATCGAGGTCGAGAACCTCGTCGCCTCCCGCCGCCGGCGCGGCCACCGGTGCTGCGGCGGGTGGCTGCTCCGCGGTGCCCTCGCCTCCGCCGTCTCCGCCACCACATCCGACAAGCGAAAGGAGCATGAGAGCTGCAATCATTGCTGCGACTAGTCTGCGCATTCTGCTACCTCCTCGGCAGTAGAGCGACCTCGCCTTGCCGTGGCCCGACGCGGTGGACCTGCTTCCTAGCAGGTGGGTGCCCGCACCGTCAGCTTCCAGCTTCCCCGCGAAGAGGATACCTGTCCACTGCGGAATGGTGAGGCTCCCTACGTCAAGGTGTTGGTTCACCCGCATATTAGCCGGGACCACGCGCAAGGCGAAGCACGCCACAAGTGTACTCCCCGACGTCTGCCCTCTCAATCTCGGTTCGCTCTGCAGGCCTCCCGACACCCCTTTAGTCGACTCTGAGGTGAACGTCCTTGAGCTGTCTCTGACTGACGGTATCCGGTGCTCCCGTCAAGGGATCGCCGCCCGAAGAGGTCTTCGGGAAGGCGATGACGTCCCTGATCGAGTGCGCTCCTGCCAGCAACATGATCAACCGGTCCAGCCCCAGTGCGATGCCTCCGTGAGGGGGTGCCCCGAGTCTTAACGCCTCCAGCAGGAAGCCGAACTTCTCGCCGACTTCCTCCTCCCCCAGACCGAGTACGCCGAAGACACGACGCTGCAGAGAGGCATCGTGAATACGCAGTGTACCCCCACCGATCTCGACACCGTTGATCACCAGGTCGTAGCTGTGCGAAAGCGCGTCGCCGGGTTTCTCCTCGAGCGAGTCTACGTGCTCGGCAAACGGCATCGTGAACGGATGGTGGTTGGCGGCCCAGCGCTCCTCGTCCTCGTCCCACGCAAACATCGGGAAATCCACGACCCAGAGGGCCTCGAAACCCTCTCGGCGTACCGCCAACTCCTCGGCCATGTGAAGCCGAAGCACGCCAAGGACCTCATTGGCCGTGTCGTGTTCGTCGGCGATCATCAGAGCCAGATCGCCGGGCTCGATCTCGAGCGTTTCTCGCAGGCCAACGATCTCTTCATCCGAGAGGAACTTGGCGATCGGAGACTTGACCTGGTCGTCTCCTGTGAACGCTATCCACGCAAGGCCCTTCGCGCCGGCGTCCAGCGCCACTTGGTTGAGAGCGTCGATTCGTCCCCTGCTCCAATCGCCTGCACCCTTTGCGTTGATGCCCTTCACGCGTCCGCCGGAGGCTAGAGCCCCCGCGAAGACCTTGAATCCCGATGACCCGAAGACGGAACCGAGGCAGTGTACCTCCATTCCGAACCGAGTATCCGGCCGGTCCGACCCGAACCGGTCCATCGCGGAATCGTATGTGAGTCGCGGCAACGGAAGACTCAAGTCGATTCCCGCTTCCTTTACGACATCGTGCAGGATGTCCTCCGTCAGTCGCAGAACGTCGTCTTGTTCTACGAAAGACATCTCGATATCGAGCTGGGTGAACTCGGGCTGCCGATCCGCACGAAGGTCTTCGTCACGGAAACACCGCGCTATCTGGTAGTAGCGTTCCATCCCACCGATCATCAGCAGTTGCTTGAAGAGCTGCGGCGATTGCGGCAGCGCGTAGAAGGAGCCCGGATTGAGACGGCTTGGCACTATGAAATCGCGTGCACCCTCGGGCGTGGACTTCGTGAGAATCGGCGTCTCGACCTCCATGAACCCTCTTGTCTCAAGAGACTTGCGCAGTCTCTGCGTGATACGGTCACGCAGCTGCAGCGCGGCAAGCACCTCCGGCCGGCGCATGTCCACATAGCGATAGCGCATGCGCGTGGTCTCGTCCGTCTCGATGCCAGGTTCCACCTCGAACGGGGGCGTCTCCGAAGCGTTCAAGACCATCGCCGAGGAGATCACGACTTCCACTTCTCCTGTCGGCATGTTCGGGTTCTTCGTGCCCTCGGGGCGAATGCGGACGCGTCCCTCGAGCCTCACAACCCACTCGGGCCGCATGCGCTCGGCAGTGACGAAGGCTTCACCACTCGCTTCCGGATCGAAAACACACTGCACGACACCGCTGCGATCGCGCAGGTCCACGAAGATCAGGCCCCCGTGATCGCGTCGTTTGGCGACCCAGCCGGCAAGGACTACGTCTTCGCCGATGTTGTCCGCGCGTAGATAGCCGCAGATGTGCGTTCGTATGGAGTATCGTGCGTCGAGCATCTGGAACCTTCCTAGCCGAGCGCGGCACGGACGGTCTCGACGACCGATGCGCGTGCCACGCGAGTCTCATCTTTGGCCTGCATGTCCCGCACAGTGATCTCGTTCGCGGCAAGCTCATCTGGCCCGACAACGAGCGCAAGCCGCACGCCAAGTCGATCGGCCTGCTTGAACTGCGACTTCAGCGAACGCGCCTGGTGGTCCATCTCGGCCGCCACCCCTCCGTCGCGCAGCCTCTGTGTGAGCGCGAAGACCTCGTCCGCGACACTCTCGTCGACACGCGCGACGTAGACCTCCGCTCTTGCCGGGGCAGGCACCTCGACTCCCGCGGACTCCATGGCCAGCAAGGTCCGCTCGAACCCGAGGGCAAAGCCGAGCCCGGGTGTGGGCGGACCGCCATACTCCTCCATCAACCGGTCGTAGCGCCCCCCGCCGCCGATGCCGTTCTGAGCGCCCAACCCTTCGGCTTGGATCTCGAAGACCGTGCGCGTGTAGTAGTCGAGACCGCGAACCAGTCGCGGCTCCTCACGATACGGCAGCCCCAGCAAGTCCAGGTGCGCTTTGACTGCCGAGTAGTGCTCGGCACACTCGTCGCACAGCTCGTCTCGCAGAAGCGGCGCTTCGGCCATGATCTCCACGCACGCGGGATTCTTGCAGTCGAACGCGCGCAAGGGATTCGTCTCGGCTCGGCGCTCACACTCCTCGCACAGGCCGGTAGAACGCGCGCGAATGTAGTCCGCAACGCGATCCCGGTAGGCCGGGCGACATGCGTCATCGCCCATCGAGTTCACAAGGAGCGTCATTCGATCGTCGGGAATGCCGAGTGACTGGAAGTAGCGCACGAGCAACGCTATTACCTCGGCATCCGCGCTCGGTTCGGCAGCACCGAGGACCTCGACACCGATCTGCCAGAACTGGCGCATTCGACCCTTCTGGGGACGCTCGTAGCGGAACATCGGGCCCGAGTAGTAGTACTTGGCTGAAGACCCCTGCTGCACGAGCGTGTGCTCCAACGCAGCACGCACAACGCCGGCGGTGCCTTCCGGCCGAAGCGTCAGCGAGCGGCCCGCACGGTCCTCGAACGTGTACATCTCCTTGGCGACGATATCCGTGGCCTCGCCGATTCCGCGCGTGAAGACTTCCGTGTGCTCGAGGAGAGGGTTGTAGATCGGTTCGTAGCCGTAGCGCGCGAACAGGCTCTGCGCCACACGGTTCATGTGCTCCCACGCTCGCGCGACGTCGGGAAGCATGTCGGTCGTACCTTTGGGTGCGCGTGCGTTCATTCGGCTCGTGTTGGCCTCTCCTAGTGGTCGTTTCTGCAGGTTACGACTATAGCGGAAGCGTCGGACTCTGACCACGCGTCTACGTTGCCTCTGGCAACTCCTCGATCAACCGGCGAGTGCGGCGCCACAGAAGCAAGCCGAAGAGGACCGCTGCGAGCTCGAACACATGCTTCACGATGATGGCGGTGGCAAGATCGTCGAAGACCGCGCCCAGGTCGTGGGTGTTGAAGTAGATCACGCGTACGATGCCGCCGAGGACGATCCATACGAGCGAACCGACGGCGAACTTGCCCAGCAGGGGGTATGCGCGAGCGAGCGCCGCGACTTCGGCCGGGCCGCCTTTGCGCGCGTTACGACCGAGCACCCACATGATCACCGCCGCCGAGATGAGCACGGCCGTGGCCACGTCGTGGAAGTAGTTGTTCATGATGATGAGGATGTCCAACGCGACTACCCTTCAGAACCTCAGCTCACGGAACAGGTGATACGAGTTCGGCAACAGCTGCACACCCCAGAAGGACATCATCACGCCGAAGAGCGCAAGGACGGCGACCCACGCGAGCTTCTTGCCGTGCCAGCCCATAGTGAGCCTCAGGTGCAGGTATAGCGCGTAGGCGACCCAGGTGATGAGACTCCACGTCTCGACGGGATCCCACCGCCAATACGAGCCCCAAAGCTCGTATGCCCAGACCGCCCCTGAGGCGATCATCGCGCCGTTCACTATGAAGCCGAAGCCGACGAGTCTCAGCGTGAGATCCTCGAGGCGCTCCGGCTCTGGAGCGCGTGACAGCGGTGAGTCGGGACGTGGCGGCTTGCGGCGGGACTTGAGAATCTCGACGATCGCGAGTGCGGCGCATGCAGTGTAGGCCGCATAGGTGAACCACGCGAACAACACGTGTATCACGAGCCACACGCTCTTGTAGGCCGGAGTGACCGGGCCTATGGTGCTTGGCTGTACCAGCCCGTATCCGAGCGTCAGAAGCACGAACGGAAGCACGCCGATACCGGCGATCTTGACGGACGGACGGCGCCACACTAGAAGCAGGTACATGGCCATGATCACCCAAGTCCCAGCAAGCGCGTTCTCGAAGTCCTGCACGTACGGTAGCCGTCCGGATACGTACCACCTCGAGAGAATCGACACCGTGTGCGCGATGAACCCTGCGCTGCTGAGGATGAACCCGACTCGCGCTAGCTTGTCTCGGCTGAAGAGGACACCTGCCGTGA